>JBCCDZ010000271.1:0-4302 GCA_039030525.1 Pseudomonadota bacterium
CTTCGCGATGCGGTGTATCGATGGATGATTGTGCAGCAAGAAAGTCCTTATCGCGTTTCAGCAAGACAAGCTTGTGGGTCTTTCTGTGACCGAAGTCGAAACTTACATCCGACAGAATTTGCTCAAAAACGTCGCCGGAGCGTCGCGCCAATGATGCGAGGGCTGTGGCGTCTTGTTGGGACTGTTTCGCCCGGCAATGACTAAGAAACCGCGTCGACCAACGCAGGAAATCCAAAGACAACGTTGCGGGGATCCGGAACGCAGGATCGCTGCCGAGTAGAATTCCCGGAATCTTCCCGAGCAAAGCAGGTGTCCCCATGGGCGACGCAAATCCATAGGAAAGTTGGCCACCATTGGCGAAACTGCTTTCCATGGCCGCGCGCGGCTCGCGGTCGAAAACGCTGACCTCGTGTCCGGATTTGGCGAGCATATACGCTGTGGTTACGCCGACAACGCCTGCTCCAATGATCGCGATTTTCATGACATGCACCTGAGCATGCAGGTGAGCTCGGAAGGAACAAGCTCACCTGCGATGGTACTGACTAGAATTCCTTGCGGATATCCACGTACCAATAGCGCCCACGGTTGGAGTGCAAGCTCGGGAAGTAGCCACTGGCAAACTCATCGGCGAGTGGTGGCTCTTCGTCTGTAATGTTACGCGCGCCGATGCGCAGCCGCGTATCGCCGCCCAGCCATTCCTCAAATGTGTACTGACCATAGAGACTGACCGTCTCGAACGGATCGACAACAAAGATCTCGCTGTTTGGTCCGGTCACGGAGGTATCGATGACTTCTCCAACATAATTATAGAAGAGACCGGCGCCCCACGCACCATTGCGCCAAATCACGCTAGCATTGCCGCGCCATTCCGGTCGCCCGTTCTGTTGCACACGATCCTGAGACCCAGGAACATCCACGGCATCATCAGCCGCGCCAGAATCAACCGCTGCCAAAATCGCATTCGCTTCCGCAGACGGAGCCTGGAAAGCTTCCTGGAGATAGGCCGCATTCACCTTGAAATCGAAGTTGCCGAGCTGATCTGTGTCCAGTCCCCAATTAACGCCGAAATCGATTCCTTCGAACTCGCGTGGATTGAGGTTCACATATTGATCAGCGACTTCGACGATCTCACCCGCCGGTGTCAGACCGGCTGCGGTGTAAAGTGCGATTTCATCTGCCGTCGGAGCCGCTCGCACCACGTTCGGGTTAGAGCCGCCATTCAGGCGTAGAACATAATCGAGAGAGATCTGGTTCTGATCACCAAAAATGCCAACCACATCTTCTTGCTCAATGCGCCACCAATCAAGCGTGAACGTTAGATCGTCCACGAACGATGGCTGATACACCAATCCGATCGAAATATTATCATTCTCTTCCGGCTGCAGGTCTGGGCCGCCCGATCGCACACTCTCGACAGAGTTGCCGTCACAGTCGCCGGTATCAAACGTCGTTGCGTTTGCGCGCGCCGTCGCTTCACAAAGGATCCAGTCCTCACGGCCACCGTTCACACGGCGAATGCCCGTCGCATTGATTTGCTCCAGGTTCGGCGCTCGGAAGCCTTGTGAATAAGCTGCCCGAACCTGGAAGTCTGGATGCGGGTACCAGGACAACGCAACCTTTGGCTTCGCAACGCTGCCGACATCTGAGTAATCCTCGGCACGGACAGCGAGCTGTGCATCCAAGCTATAGACCAGCGGGATGTTCATATCTTCGCTAATCAGCGGAACCGCCAGTTCGGCAAACGCCGAAAATACGTCGCGATCGCCCTTGGTGTCGGGTGTCGGGCTGGAGCCCATGACATCGGACGGAATGACATTGCCAGTCACAGAATCTGTGAACACGACGGTGCCATCTAGCCGCGCATCACGGTCATCTTTGAACTCCTCACGGCGGAACTCAACCCCTAGGGCGACGCCGAGCCCACCCGCTGGCAGGTCATAAATCGACCCGCTAGAGACTTTGAAATCAGCAAGTGTGAGCGACGTCTCACCAACCCGAGAAACAGGCACTACGAAACTATCGATTGAAGCCTGGCTGTTAAACGTGCCCGGCGCGTCGGTGTCCGTTGTATTGCCACCTGCGAAGATGTTGTAGGCGTCAGCAGTGGTGCCATTGATCGCTTGTTGGAACAACGTGTTGCTGACGCGATTGGTGACATCCGTTGTCTCAGCTTCGGAGTGAAGCAGGGCTGTTTCCCAATTCCAATCGCCCCAATCGCCTCTGAGGCCGCCAAGCAATCTGAAACTATCATTCTCAACATCAACACGGCGCGGTCCGATATCCAGAGGGCGATAGTCGCGGATTTCGAGATTGACGCCAAACGGGTTGTAGAAGGCGCCTGCGGATACCGCCAAACGACCACTCGACAGGATCTGGGCGGCCTCACGCTCGCGATTATAGTCCGCGTGGTAATACGTGGCTTCGCCAAAGAATTCCGTTCCGTTCAAGAATTCATGGTTCACAAAAGCCATGATGTTCTGGCGTTCGGTGTTCCCCACCAGTTCGCGATACCGCGCACGGTCTAAACGAAGGGCGGTATCGATTGAGCCGCCATTATCGGCGCAAACACCATTGCCAAGATCGACGAGGCAGCCGGCGAACGTATCGGGCTGTATATGGAAATCATCATCGCCAAGCGCAGCGATCTGGCCTTCTAGCGAACGGAACTCCGCCCATTGCGTCTGCGTGGAGAGATTGCGCAATTGTGTGTCACCTTCGAATGGCGTGCCTTCAAAGAAGGTTCGCAGATCTTCGGTACTTGAATTGCGCAGTTGAAGCGCTGAGAAGCCTTCTCGGTCGAGGAAGTTGGCGAAGATCGAGACATTGGTGCGATCATCGTTGAAATTCTTACCCCATCTGACTGTGCCTGTCAGTTCCCGCAGATCTGTATTCTCGGAGCCGCCATAGCGAAGGCTGACATCAAATCCCTCGAAATCGTCTTGCGTGATGGTGTTGATAACGCCGGCCACAGCGTCCGTGCCATAGATCGCCGCTGCGCCATCGCGCAATACTTCCAATCGCTGAATGCCTGTCACCGGGAGAGACTGAGAATTGACTGTGTTGACGGGAACAAAGTCCTCGACCTGTGTCCCTGGGTGCAGAACCAACCGTCGCCCATTGAGCAGGACCAGCGTATTGCCGGTGCCGATGCCGCGAAGATTGATCGAGCCGATATCCCCGCGCGCACCATTGACGCCGGTAAACTCTGCTTCGGAGAAAATGATGTCGCCGACCTGCGGAATGGCGCGCAAGAGTTCATCGCCGCTGGTTGCGCCGGTGACGTCGATATCATCCACACTGAGCACTGTGACCGGCAAGGCGCCAGCTATATCAGAGCCTACAATTTGCGAGCCCACAACAACCACTTTATCGAGCTCACGAGCATCGTCGGCATCGGCGTCCGAACCTTGAGCCTGTGCAATCATGCTGGTTGCAAAAACGGCGCTTCCCAATAAAGCAGCCTTGAGTGACGTCTTGACGATCATATCTTTTCCTCCCGATAGAACTCATCGACCGTAAGACTGATAAGCTTTTTTTAGGGGAGCAACGTCTTTGCAGTAGCCGGGGTATAACCTCAAGTTATGCAAAATCACCTGAGACGGCTCTCAACTCGGTCGTAAGATCATCGAGAAACGCGCGTTCCGAGCCAGATAAGTTATAGTTTTCGCGTACGATCGCGCCGACGGAAAGCCCAACATTTTCGGCGAATTCATAAATATCCACGTCGTCACCCGAGGGGCCGCGCGCGGCAAACTCATCGACGATCGCGATGCCGGCGCCGCTGGCGACCAGCATGCGCGCGATATAATACGTGTTCACAACAATTCGCTGCGACTGTTGTATATCTGACACATTTTCCAGGTGCGAACTCAAGAGATGCCCTAACGGCGCATCGACATTCAAATAGATCAGGCGTTCGTCGGCTAAATCTCGCGAAGTTATTTGTCGGCGACCATGCGTCCAATGTCCCTTCGGCGTAACGCACACAAAATCCGCTGTGGCGATCGGAATGATGCGCAATCCTTCGCGTGGATAGGGCTGATAGGCGATCGCAATGTCCGTCTGCTCCGCCCGCAACGCGCTCACCGCTTCATCAAAATGGTAGGTCTCGATCTCGATACTTGTGTGATCGAAACGCTTTGCGAATTCGGCGATCGCGCGCGGGCCAGCCGATAGCCCGATGCTTGGCGCCAGCGCAATTCGAAGCGCCTTGTGATGATCGAGATTCGCGTTTGCTGCCCGGGCCCGAAAACGGTTCACTTCGTTGAATACTCTCGCCGCCCCCTCAAACAAATCTGCGGC
>JBCCDZ010000272.1:0-4256 GCA_039030525.1 Pseudomonadota bacterium
GGCGATATCACCGGTCCATTTCTTTACTCGATGCAAAGTGAGAAGCGTGTTCGCTTCCCGCCTAAAGGTTTCAACAAACCCCATTCTACGCGCCTTTCGTGTCCAACCCACTGTTTTCTTTACGACACCTAGGTTGTAAGTGCCGACGTTTCCAGTATCTGGCATAGCTGTTACACCGTGCGCAGCAATAATTATTCCGAATGAGGTCTGAAAATGTCTGATCCTGTTGGCGATTTGCTACATTTGATGGATCTCGAACGCCTGGAGGTTGATCTGTTTCGGGGACAAAGCCCGGAAAACGAGACCAACCAACGCGTTTTTGGCGGGCAAGTCATCGCGCAATCTCTGGTCGCGGCTTATCGCACCGTCGATACTGAAACACGGACATGTCATTCTTTGCATGCCTATTTCATGCGACCAGGCGATCCATCGATCCCGATCATCTACGAGGTCGATCGCTCGCGTGATGGCGGCAGTTTTACCACGCGCCGCGTCGTTGCGATCCAGCACGGCAAGCAGATCTTCAACATGGCGGTGTCTTTCCACAAGCTCGAGGATGGTTGGCACCACCAACACACCAAGCCGGATGTCACCATGCCAGAAGATCTCGATGACCGGATCGAGTGGCGCAAGAAATTCGCAGAATCCTTACCAGAACGCCATCGCGGACACTTCCTGCGCCCGCGTCCGATTGAGATTCGGGAAGTTAATCCGCTCGATCCCCTCAAGCCGGAAAAAGTCAGCGATGTTCAGCACCTCTGGTTCCGTGTCCGCCGCGAGATTGATGAGCAACCGTGGCTGCATCATTGTTTAATGGCGTATGCTTCGGACATGTCTTTGCTCGGCACGGGCAATCGTCCACACGGCGTATCGTGGATGACCGGCGAGCTCATGTCAGCCAGCCTCGATCATGCCATGTGGTTCCACGCACCGATCAATTTCAGCGACTGGCATCTCTACACAATGGACAGCCCATATGCTGGCGGCGCGCGAAGTTTCAATCGCGGATCGATTTATACGCGGGACGGACAATTGGTCGCCAGTGTCGCGCAGGAAGGCCTGATGCGTCCGGTCAAGCCCAGAAGCTAATTATCTGGCTTAATTGCGGGGAACGGGTCATGCGCTAGGAACACGCAAGGGGGCGAGTTTCGGTATGCGTTGGTTGGTCTTTATACTCATTTTGGCGTTCGGCACGCCGCAGGCATTTGCCTGGAATTGCTTGAATGCTCACCGCAATACGGTGACTTTGATCGCAGGTGCCAGCGGTCACAGCGATGAAATTCGGATCGATTTAGCAGCGTCCGATTTCCCCACAGATTATGTCTTTACGCCGGGCGGCGCCGATTTGCGTGTGGTTCTGGCGAGAGATGATACCACACCAGTGGATCATATTGTGACGGGTTGGGATGCGCTGACCCAAACCGGGGCCATCTACATCAAAATGCCTGCACCGGCACCGTCCAGCTCAACAAGCGTCCATCTCTATTACTGGGATGCCAGTCTTGCTTCGCTGGGTGACGTCGACGCTGTTCCGACCCGAGTTTTGCGATGAGTTTTCAGGCGATCGTGAATTAGGGCGTGAACGGATGACACAAAGGTTAATCCGCTGTTAACCCTTCCGGGCCAAATCTCAGGCAAACATTAACTATCTGGACGGCAGCCGTCACACGGAAGTGACATTTGTGTTAACCGCAAATCACCCTAAAGCTGGCCGTTCACTCAAGGCCGCCAGGGGGCTGACCATGAATTTGCTCGAGCTCGTCATCATCGCGCATCGCTGCCGCTCGACCCATCACTTTATCGCGTTTGACGCCTTGCAACTGCTCAAGGGCGAGTATGCGCAGGATTGGAAAAACCTGCTGCTCAAACACCATACCTCGCTTCTAAAGGGGGCCAAGGCGCCCGATAAGGAGTTCAAGGATTTCCAAAACCATGTTCTGCATGTCGAGGATGGCGAATGGGGCGGCGCGCGAGATGCGGCCATGGAATGGTATGGCAAGGCCGTTGCCGCCATGCGTGAGCAGAAATGGTCGAAAGCCGCATACGCGCTTGGCGTTCTGACGCATTACTATGCCGATCCCATTCAACCCTTCCACACAGCGCAAACGGAAGAAGAAGGTGCGATCCACCGGGCGTTGGAATGGTCGATCGCGAAATCGCGGGATACAATCAAGGCTCTGATCGATGTTCGCGGCTATCCACATGTGCATGCCGGGTCAGACACTGGTTTCGTCGCGGATATGGTCCTCGCGGGGGCAAAATATTCGAACCCGCATTATCAGACTTTTATCGATCATTATGACCTTCACAAAGGGGTTGCAAATCCGCCGGAAGGCCTTGACCAAACCCTGCTCGATATTCTCGCAGATCTGATCGCTTATGCGACCGCTGGCGTATCGGTATTATTCGAGCGCGCTTTTGCGGAGGCCGCGGTCAAGCCGCCAAAAGTTGACCTGGATTTGCCTGGCTATTTCGCCGCGCTGGACATCCCAATCCGCCGCATCACCAAACGTATGGCGGATTCGAAGGACCGAAAAACGGTCGAAGCCATGTACGCCGAGTTTGTCGAAACCGGTAAGGTGATCAAGACTTTGCCGGATGATGATAAGAAAATCCGGGCGTTGCATTGCAAGCAGATTCTGAGGCAACCGATCGAATGGCTGGACGCGATGCCTATTCGGCCAATCGGAACCAAGCATGTGCCTTTGCCCGAGCATCCAATGCCGGTTGAGTATCAGCTTAAAGTGGTACCCGTGCCGACTGGCGAACCAAATATGATCACGCGCACACCAACGGTTGCCCCTGATCCGGAAGTTTTCGAAGAGCCGACAGCACCTGAACCTGCAGAGCCTCTTCAGGCGTTTGAAAACACCGCGGAGATAGCAACCGACCCTGTTGAAGACGTAATCGCAAGCACCGCTCCGGATGAAGACATTGCCACGCCTGAGCCGCAAGCTGCCGAAACGGCGTCTGCTGCAGAAGCGATGCTGGCTGAGTTGGACGCAGCAGAAACACCCATCCCCGAACCGGAACCGAGCCCTGTCTTCGAACCAAGACCAGAGGCTTCGAAAGATATTGTCGCGACCAGAGATGAGACCGTTGAGGACCTGGCAAACAGCGCAGAAGAAGAACGCGGCCCAAAACTGACAATGGACTCGCCTGTCGTCGATGCGCCATCGATTGGCCCAAAAACCGCGACACGCTTGGAACGCGTCGATATTTTCACGATCGGTGATTTGTTGAACGCGGATGTCGACCAGACAGCATCAGCACTCAACGTTCGGTACATCAAGGCTGGAACCCTGACCGATTGGCAGGACCAAACACGGTTGATGGTGGAGGCGCCTGGGCTGCGTGTCCTCGACAGTCAGATCCTTGTCGGGGCCGGCATTCGTTCAGTTGATGAATTGTCGAACGCGTCAGCCAAAAAGGTGCTAAACGCGGCAACCAGCTTCCTCGACACGCCGCAAGGCGCCCGCGTCTTGTGGGGCGGGGAAAACAATGTCGACAAGCAAGAAGTCGAGGGCTGGATCGGGATCGCCAAGGCCGCGCGCGGCTAGGGGCAGTCTGCTACTTTGCCAGTATGGCGCCGATGACACTTGAATAGTCGTCGCTCCAGGGACGTCTTCCGTCGCTCTCAAGCACCGCCCAACCTGGATTGGCTTCGAATTCGGCGAGCACGGCGTCAGTCTTCGCCAGAATCGCAACTTGGCTCGCTGACACTGCGAAATCATTCGCAACGTCCTCGGCTGGAATGTAGAACTGAAACCGCGCGGGCACATTGAGATGGTCAGCAATGCGCGCGACGATCTTACTCAGATCCATATGACGGTTCGAGATATGCATGACCAGGAGGCCATCGTCCGAAAGGCGAGACAAATATAGGTCCAGCGCTTCAACCGTGAGCAGATGCGCTGGGACGGAGTCAGAGCTGAACGCATCAATCAAAAGCAGATCGAATGTTCCTTCTGGCTCCGCCGCCAGATTTAGCCGTCCGTCACCCAGAATGATCGGTGCCTCAGGCGTGCATTCTGAGAGATAGGTAAAGTGCTGCGGATCCTTGGCATATTTCGCAACCAGCGGATCGATTTCATAATAGGTATAGGTTTGACCGGACCGCGCATAGCAAGCCACGGAGCCGGTTCCGAGTCCGACGACTCCGACATTTCCCGCCTTTCCGTGGGTGCTGAAGATCTGTCCGATTGGAGCTTCTTTCGCGTAGTAAGTGGTTGGAATAAGGGCTTTTTCCGGCGCTA
>JBCCDZ010000273.1:0-4255 GCA_039030525.1 Pseudomonadota bacterium
CGTCCAGGCGCGGCCATCTATTTCGGTTTCAAATGTGGATTCGCCAGCCATGAGGGCCTGTGCATTGGCGATCATCGCGGGCGCATAGGTGTGGCCGATTTCTTCCAGCAAAGGTGCCAGAGCGTCCAGGGCGTCTTCGGCGGTGAACCAGTCATCATCTTGCGGATCCAGTCCCGAAAGGTCGTCCATGAGATCCACCCAGGCCCGTACACGATAAGAGGTTTTCTGCGTGATCGCAGCTGAGGTCGGTTCGACGATGGCGAGTTGCGTCAGTTGCCCGAACAGAGCGAAATCAGCGGACGACGGGCGCCCACCCAGGACAAACCCTTTTCGCGCCAGCAACGCACCAAGGATGCCGATCAAGCGCTCATAAGAGTCTTCGATCGTTTGTGCTGTGATCTCATTCGAGCCTACGACGTATAGCCGTTCGATTTGCCGCTTGGCGAAATAGTCTGAAAATTCGCGCGCCTGCTCGTCTGCGGCCATATTGGTGCTCCAATAAACCAACAAGGGCGCAGCATTCTTCCAGTCCGCTTCATGCGCCCAGCGAAAGTGAAACATCGCCTTGGTCAGCCACTCATCGGCATAATCCTCGATCAGCGCGTTGAGGAATTTCAGAACCGGATCGGTCGGAATGACAGAACGGCCCGCATGCTCTGACTCGATGCGACGAATGAGCGGGGTTGAATCCGTCACCGGGACCAGCGCGCCATTGTCGCCATCCGGAAAATAGAAGGTTGGCAATAGACGTGGCTTCGCTACCGGATACCCTTCTGGAATGCGCGTATCGCCCCAATAGACAGAGAAAGGCAGACGGCGATAACGCAAAACACCGATCATCTTTCTTGTATATGGCGATCCCGGTGCGCCGGATAATTCATAGCGTTGGCTGCTGGTCATGCAATTTCCTCCGCGGCGAACTTCATAAATGGCACGTCAAATGTCAATATCATACGCGCGGATTTCATTACTCTTGTGAAGCTCAGGCTGAGTTACTTTTTGAGCAGGAATTCATGTTACTTGTATCTTCGCACCAAAAAGATATATCATTTGCCTCTGGAGGTCGTTTTGGCGAGTACCCTGTTCGACAAATTATGGCGAGAACATCGGGTCTGCGACGCTGAAGACGGCGCGGATCTGTTGGCTATTGATCGACTTCTTTTGCATGAGCGCACCGGCGGAGTCGCTCTCAAATCCCTGGCTGAAAACGGATTTTCCGTCCGCGATCCTTCGCGTGTTTACGCAATTATGGATCATATCGTCTCTTTCCGCGCCGGTCGTACACGCGATGAAGCCCGCAGCCCGGGTGGCGAAGCCTTTATCACAGAAACCCGCGCCATGGCGGCCGCTGCTGGTATCCATTTGATTGATACAGATGATGCGGAGCAGGGCATCGTCCATGTCATCGCGCCAGAATACGGCATCGTCAAACCTGGCTATTCGATCGTCTGCCCTGACAGCCACACTTGCACCTTAGGCGCTTTCGGCGCGCTGGCCTGGGGTATTGGCTCCAGCGAGGCCGAGCACGTGATGGCGACAGGAGTGTTGCGCGCGACGAAACCAAAACAGATGCGCATAAAAGTAGACGGTGATTTGCCTGCGGGCTGCTCAGCCAAGGACATAGCCCTGTATTTGATCGCGCAGCACAGCGCGGCGGGTGGCAAGCGTTGCGCCATCGAGTTCGCGGGGACGACCGTCGAGGCGTTGTCTGTCGAAGGGCGTTTGACCTTGTGCAACATGGCGGTTGAGTTTGCAGCCCACTCGGCAGTGATTGCGCCGGACGAGAAGATTCTGGCTTATATCACGCAGCGCGCGGGCGACCGGTCTGATACCGCTGACCTGGAATCCTATTGGCGCTCGCTGCGCACGGACTCTGATGCCGTGTTCGACCATGAGTTCAAAATTCATGCCGCTGATATCTCTCCTCAAATCAGCTGGGGTACCAGTCCGGAAGAAAGCATCGCGCTTGGACAAACCGTGCCCGCTGATGCGGCGTCGCGCGCCCTTGAGTATATGGGATTGGCTGCAGACCAATCCCTGCGCGGCCTCAAGATCGATGGCGCTTTTATTGGCTCCTGCACGAACGGGCGGCTGTCTGACTTGACGCAAGCCGCAGAGATTCTGCGTGGGCGAAAAGTACCGCCGCACGTGCGAGCCGTTTGCGTCGCCGGGTCGAAAGCGGTCCAGCGCGAAGCCGAAGCGCTGGGCATCGATAAAGTGTTCAAGCAAGCGGGTTTCGAATGGGGCGAACCTGGCTGCGCCATGTGTTTCTATGCGGGCGGAGAAACGTTTCCGCCGCAGTCGCGTGTTGTGTCATCAACCAATCGAAACTTCGAAGGACGTCAAGGGCCTGGCGTGCGCACGCATATCACCAGTCCTGCAATCGTCGCCGCTTGCGCTGCGGCGGGCGAAATTTGCGCGCCTGTCGATTTGCCGGCGCTCGCAAAGGTCGACGCCTGATGTCCGAGCCCCTGACACAACATCGTGGCATCGCCGCCATCCTGCCGCGCGACAATGTCGATACCGATCAGATTATCCCGTCACGGGAAATGAAGAGCGTCAGCCGTGACGGCCTGGCCGACGGTCTATTTGCAGGATGGCGATACCTCGCCCCAGGGGCGCGAGATCCGAATCCGGATTTTGTACTGAACCAAACTGAAAATACGGGTGCAACCATCCTGATCAGCGGTGAGAATTTCGGGTGTGGATCCTCACGCGAGCATGCGGTCTGGGCCTTGAAAGAGTTTGGCATTCGCGTGGTGATTGCCAGCAGCTTTGGCGAGATCTTTCACGGCAATTGTATCCGCAATGGTCTGTTGCCGATCTCGTTACCGAAAGAGACAATTGCCAGGTTCGCAGTGGAGTTGGCACCCGTCGAGATACAAGTCGACCTTGAGCAGCAAACGCTTGTCTCAGCGCGCCAACCAGATGTGATTATTCCTTTTGAAATCGGGGCGTTCGCCAAACGCCTGCTGACGGAGGGTCTCGATCCGATTGCTCTGACTCTCAAGAGCCGCGAAAAGATTGAAGCCTTTTTCGAAGCAGATGCGCCACGTCGCCCGTGGGTTTATTCTGCTGGTTGAGGCGCCTGGCGCGCCCGAAACGAGTCGATCAAGCCCTGCTCAATCAATTGTTCAATTTCATCCGCTGACAAGCCAAGCGCTTGCAAGACCTGTTCGGAATGTTCGCCGATCTCAGGCGGATTGATCGACAGTCCAGGCCGCGCGCCATCGATCGATATGGGCATCGCTGGTAGAGAAATCTCACCGCCTTCAGGGATCGACATTTCGAGCAGGCCACCGCTCTCAACGAGATGCGGATCGGTCGCCAGATCCTCTGGACGTTGAATAGGCGCGAATGGCAAACCGGTGGTTTCGAGCTTCGCCATCAACGCGTCCTTGGTGAAGGTCGAGAACAGATCGCGCAGGATCGGAATGATCTCATCCCGCCGCGCGACGCGATCATTGTTCAGGGCGAGCGACGGGTCTGCTGCCCAATCTGAAAGATTGAACGCTTCACAGAAGGCGCGCCACTGCGTGTCCGAAACCACACCGACAAACACTTTCTCATCGCCTTTGACGTCAAACACATCATAGACCGCCCAGGCCGAAACACGTGCAGGCATCGGCGCAGCTGGCGTTCCGGTTACAGCATATTGAGCCATATGTTGACCGACCAGGAAGACCGTTGTTTCAAACAGCGAGGCGCTCACATGACGGCCTTTGCCCGTGCGCGCACGATCCTGCAAAGCGGCGAGCACGGCGATCGCTCCGAACATTCCACCCGTCACATCGATAACGCTGCTGCCGGCGCGCAAAGGACGTCCGGGAGGGCCGGTCATATAAGCCAGGCCACCCATCATCTGGGCGACTTCATCCAATGCCGTTCGATGCGCATACGGTCCGTCCAGGAATCCTTTTTCCGAGCAATAGATCAATCTCGGATTGCGCGCAGATAGGCTGGCATAATCAAATCCGAGCTTATCCAATGCGCCGGGTCTGAAATTCTCGATAAACACATCGGCCTGATCGATCAGCTTCAGCGCGATCTCTTTGCCCTGCGGAGATTTCAAATCGATGGCGAGGCTTTTCTTGTTGCGATTATACATCGAGAAATAGCCTGCGCCTGAACCGCGCAGCCTGCGTGTCTTGTCGCCGCCCACCGGTTCGACCTTGGTCACAAAGCAAGATCAATTACTTCAGCAGCAGATGTAACCACAACACCATCTTCATCATCCTCCGATTGGTCGCCATCA
>JBCCDZ010000274.1:0-4252 GCA_039030525.1 Pseudomonadota bacterium
CGGGATCATTTCGCCTGGAATCAACCTTTCAATGAGGGCTTTGCACGATGCAGCAGCGCAATTGCCGCGCATCGCCATTCAGAAACCGCAACAAGTGATTGGCCAGGACACAGTATCGGCGATGCAATCCGGTGTATTCTGGGGCTATGTTGACCTGATTGATGGCTTGGTGACGCGCGTAAAGAGCGAATATTCAGCGCCGCTCAAGGTTATTGCGACAGGTGGGGTTGCGTCCCTATTCGAGGGCGCCAGTCAAACTATAGATCATTTTGATCAGAGGTTGATGGAAGTGGGTCTGTTAGAGGTCTATCGCCGGAACCAGAAAGACTAAGCGGGGCATATGACACATTCTAAAGACGCGGAACTCGTATTCCTGCCCCTGGGTGGATGCGGCGAGATCGGTATGAACCTGAACGCCTATGGCTATGGCCCAGCGCATGATCGTCGCTGGATCTTGATTGATGTCGGCGTGACATTTGGCGGTGAAGATACGCCTGGTATTGATCTCATCACGCCGGATCCATCCTTCCTGGAAGATCAGGGCGATCAGATCGATGCCATTTTTCTAACCCATGCGCATGAAGACCATATTGGCGCCATTGGATTGATCTTGCCGCGCCTACAGACGCGCGCTCCGATCTATGCCACGGCGTTCACGGCCCATTTGGCGCAGATCAAACTCATCGAACGCGGTATGAAAAATACCAGCATTCAAGTTCTACCCCTTGGGGCTGAGGTCGAAGCAGGCCCGTTTAAGATCCGCTACATCACGCTGACGCACTCCATTCCGGAACCAAATGCGCTCGCGATCGACACGCCATTAGGCACGATCCTTCATACGGGCGATTGGAAAATTGACCCGGCGCCACAGCTTGGCGAGCAAACCGATATCGAATCCCTGACCGCCTTGGGGGATGACGGCGTCCTGGCTATGGTGTGCGATAGCACAAACGTCTTTGTTGAAGGCGAAAGCGGCTCCGAAGGTATTGTCCGCGAGAATTTGATTAAGCTGATTTCGAGTCTGACGGGCCGCGTTGCGGTCACCACTTTTGCATCCAACGTGGCCCGCGTCGCGACTGTGATCGAGGCCGCGCGCCAGGCGGGCCGCAGTGTTTGCCTGGTCGGACGCAGCATGCACAAAATTACTGATGCCGCGATTGCGACCGGTGTCATCGAAGACTTGCCGGACCTGATCAGCGAGGATCAGGCGGGCAGTCTTCCGGATGATAACCTTCTGTTCTTGTGTACCGGATCACAAGGCGAGTCGCGCGCCGCGCTCGGGCGCATTTCGCGTGATGACCATCGCCATATCAGTCTCGGCGATGGCGATACTGTGATTTTCTCAAGCCGGGTCATTCCTGGCAATGAGAAGGGCATTTACGACATGCAGAACGCCCTTGCCGAGAAAGGGGTTCGCATCATCACGGACAAGATGGCTGAAGGTCCAATTCACGTCTCAGGGCATCCGGCGCGGGACGAGTTGCGGCGCATGTATCAATGGGTGCGGCCGAAAATCGCCGTACCGGTGCATGGCGAGCGTCGCCATATTGTCGAGCACGCCGCTTATGCCAAGAGCCTGCAAGTGAGCGAGGCTGTGACCCCTCGCAATGGCGACCTGATCCGCTTGGCGCCGGGGCCTGCGGCCGCGATTGATAATGTTCCGCATGGACGCCTGTATCTCGATGGCAGTCGCCTCGTACCAGCCGACAGTGAAGGTATTCGCGAGCGCCGGGCCTTAGCCAGTTGGGGCTATGTCAGCGTGGCGATCGCGATTGACGAGAAGGGCGACGTCGTGGACGGGCCGCTCTTAACGGCGCGTGGCCTGTCTGAGCCGGATGGCAGCAATGCGGATGAAAGTCTGATCGATGTCGACGAAGCTGTTGAAACGGCGATCAACGGTATGAAACGCCGCAAACGCCTTGATGAAGAAGAAGTAGAGCGGGTCCTGGCACGCACTGTAAAGAAGGCCTGCGACAGGACCTTCGGTCGCAAGCCAATCGTGGATGTTAGTGTGCTAAGGGTCTGATCAAGGAGAGTTGTTATGTCCGAGACGTTCAAAATAGGACCGCTAAATCATGTTGGCGTTGCAGTGCCGGATATCCAGGAAGCGATGGACACCTATCGCAACCTCTATGGCGCCACGGACATAACGGAGCCTTTTGATATGCCCGCGCAGGGCGTGAAGGTCTGTTTTGTCAATTTGCCGAACAGTCAGATCGAGTTGATTGAGCCATTGGACGCGAACAGCCCGATCCATAATTTCATCGAAAAGAACCCGCGCGGTGGACAACATCACGTCTGTTTTGAAGTCGCAGACATTAATGAAGCCGTGACCGAAATGAAAGTGCGCGGCGCGACCGTGCTCGGTGAACCCCGGATCGGCGCGCATGGCACAATGATCATTTTCATCCACCCAAAAAACTCTAATGGCGTTTTGGTCGAGTTGATGGAAACCCCGAAAGACGGACACGCCTAAATGGACCCGGTTGGTTTCATTGTGGTCTTCATCATTACATGGTGGCTGAGCTTTTTCTGTGTTCTGCCGATCGGCGTGCAATCTCAGTATGAGCAAGATGGCGATGTCGTCGAAGGCACTGAAGAAGGTGCGCCGAAAGAACCAATGCTGAAAAAGAAAGCGCTATGGGCGACCGGCGGCGCCGTCGGGCTGACCTTGATCGCGCATTTCATCATCGTGCCTTGGCTGGCCGCGCAATAAGCCTCAGAAATACATAAAAAAAGGAGAGGTCCGAGGACCTCTCCTTCAATTTGTCAGCGTGTAACTTTCGCTTAGTAAGAGTAGCGAATGCTGACTTCAAAACGCCGATCATTGACGAAGCTGGATCGCGCAAAGCGCTGTCCGGCTTGATCAACCTGTTGGCTAGCGAATGCTTTCGTATCCAACAGGTTTGCACCAAGGACACCGATCTGGATCTGGTCGGTAACGTCCCATTTGAACGACGCATCCAGGAAGCCAATTTCTTCTTGAATGATCGGATTACCTGTCACGAAGTCACGGTAAGAACTGAAATAGTCCGAGCGCCAATTATACGCGAGACGGGCTTCGAAATTCTCATCCTGATAGATACCGATCAGGTTACCAGAGATGTCGGAAAGGCCGAGCAACTCATCGATACCGTAGCGATAAACCGTGAGGAAGTTATCTGGTACACCGTCACCATCCGCATCCTCAAACTCAGGCAGCGGTGTGGATTCAGATTCGATCAGTGTCAGGTTCGCTTGTAGACCCAGGTTTCCAAACAGACCCGGAAGGTCGGTATAGAATTGCTGGTATGCGATCTCGACACCGGTCACTGTGCCATCGTTCAGGTTTGAGTTACCTGAGAATGTCAGCGGTACGGTATAACCGTCAAACACTGCAGACCCTTGGTTCGTGTCACCATAGACAATGATGTTCTCGAGCTCCTTATGGAAACCAGAGACCGTGAACTGACCATCATCACCAAAGTACCATTCGAATGACAGATCGAAATTGGTGGCTTCGATTGGCTCAAGATTCGGGTTGCCGCCATCAATACGGATTTCATCCGGAATGATGTCGATAACTGAGCTTCCAGTACCGCCAGGTCCAATCAGGTTCGGATCGGTGATCAAGCCGAGCACCGCACGATGGTTCCGACTGGCATTGAGTTGGTCAATGTTTGGCGGTGTGATCGCTTGGCTTGCGGCAAAACGGATCAACATCTCATCATTGAGTTCCCACTTAACGTTCACGGACGGCAAGAAGTACTCATAGCTGTTATCGATCGCAATCGGCCCATTCGCCTGATCAAGGTAAGCTGCCAATTCTGGCAAGAAATTCCTTGGGTTAGCGGCATCCTGTGCTGGATCGCCGGTTATCGTCGCGAATTCACTGAATGACCCAATGCCGCCGCCCGTAATATCGGTTTTAACGTAACGTAAGCCGATATTACCTGACAGAGCTTGGCCATTTTCGAACTCATTGCCAAAGTTGAGCATACCATAAACATTCATGGTCTTCTCATTGACGAGGCCATCAATACCGCGACCAGCATAGTCAATCACGCCGTCTTGGGCGAGCGGACGCCAGTCACCGATTTGAAGATCGCCATCTGCGAGGCGCGTGACATTGATCAGCGGCTCGTTCGCAAGTGAAGTGACGAATGCACCATAGTCTTGCAACTGAGCACGGTCGGGGAAGACCACACCTGCGTCACCGACAAACAGTCCGCCGCGTTGGAAATCAGAGAAATCAAACACTTCAAACGCGTCA
>JBCCDZ010000275.1:0-4232 GCA_039030525.1 Pseudomonadota bacterium
CTATCGTCGATACCGGAACGGATAATATGAGCTTACAGGCCTACAAAATCGGAACTGCGTGCCGCTCTTGGAAAAGAGCAGGCCGGACCGCTGCGTTGCCTGTCCCTAACAACACAATTGCTGGCGTGTTCCGCAAATTCCCTTTAACGAACAGGGTATTAGCGCCGCCGGCCCATAAGGCAGCTTACAATGAGCAAACTCATGCTGATCGACGCGGTCCACCCGGAAGAGACCCGTGTCGCACTCGTCAACAAAGGACGGGTAGAAGACTTTGACTTCGAAACAACTGGCAGCGAACAATTAAGGGGCAACATCTATCTCGCGAAAGTCACGCGCGTAGAGCCCTCTTTGCAAGCCTGTTTCGTCGAGTATGGCGGTAATCGCCACGGGTTCCTCGCCTTTAGCGAAATCCACCCTGATTATTATCAACTGCCCCAAGCAGATCGCGAAAAGCTTCTGGAAGAAGCGGCGCGCGAAGCAGCCGAGGCCGCTGACGATGATCCAGAGGACGACGACGATGAAATCGACGCCGAGGTCGATGATATCGATGATGAATCTGATGAAGACGATGATACGGTCGAAGCCACAAGTGAGGACGAGGAGTCCGAGCCTGAAACTGACGAAACCGGTGATGTCGACGCCGAAACTGATTTAGAAACCTCCGGTGAGGATGGTGAAAGCGCACCGGCGGCCCCCAAGAAGGCCTCTGCCAAGCCCGAGCGCCGTCGTCGCGGCGCCCGCAAGTCACGTGGTACATCGATCACCCGTCGTTACAAGATCCAGGAAGTGATCCGCCGTCGCCAGGTCTTGCTGGTGCAAGTCGTCAAAGAAGAGCGCGGCAATAAGGGCGCAGCCCTGACCACGTATCTGTCGCTCGCCGGGCGCTATTCCGTATTGATGCCAAATACACCGCGCGGTGGTGGCATTTCCCGTAAGATCCCGAACGGGAATGACCGCAAGCGCCTGAAAACCATCATGGGCGACCTGTCCGTGCCAAAAGGTATGGGCTTGATTGTCCGGACGGCCGGCGCCAAACGCACCAAGACCGAAATCGGTCGCGACTATGATTATCTGCAAAAATTGTGGAGTAAAATCCGTAATAAGACGCTGGAATCGACCGCCCCGCAACGCATCCATGAAGAAGGCGGACTGGTCCATCGTGCGATGCGCGACATGTTCGATCGCGAGATTGGGGAAGTTGTTGTGCAAGGCGACCGGGCTTATCGCGAAGCCAAGGATCTCGCCAAAACGCTGATGCCGACCCAGGCCAAAAAGGTCAAACGCTGGACCGCGCAGGCACCGCTCTTTGTCAAAGAGGGTGTCGAAGATCAACTCGACTCGATCTTCTCTCCTGTGGTGAGCATGAAGTCTGGTGGCTATCTAGTCATCAACCAGACCGAAGCCTTGGTCGCGATCGACGTGAACTCCGGCAAGTCCACGCGTGAACGCAATATTGAGCAAACTGCGCTGCATACAAATCTCGAAGCCGCCGAAGAAGCGTGCAGACAAATGCGTCTGCGCGATCTGGCTGGCCTGGTCGTCATCGATTTCATCGATATGGACGAGAACAAGACTCAGCGCGCCGTCGAGAAGAAAAGGAAAGACGCGTTGAAGCTCGACCGCGCGCGCGTTCAGAATAATCGCATTTCGCAATTTGGTCTGATGGAAATTTCGCGTCAGCGCCGCCGAGCGGGTGTATTACAGGCGACATCTGAAAAGTGTGATGCCTGTGACGGCACCGGACGTCGCCGTTCTATTCCGTCATCTGCCTTGCAATTGTTGCGCGCCATCGAAGCGCGCGCCTCAGGTGGCGGCTTGCGCGGCATGACGGTCACGGCGCCGACCGATGTGGCGCTTTATCTGCTCAACTCCAAACGCGACTTGATATCTGCGATTGAAGAGGATGCCGGCTACACAATCGCGATCAAGTCATCCGCAACGATGATCCCTGGCGATTTTGAACTCGATGCCGACAAGACATCGAATGGCCGTCGTCGCCGCCAGAAATTCAATCGCGCTGACCATCTTCAGGGCGACGAGGACGATCACCTTCTGCCAGATGCAGAAGATGATGAGGATGATGAGGCAGAGGCACCCAGCAGCGCTTCTGATGAAGATGGCGAAGAGGCCAATGGTCAACGCAAACGTCGACGCCGTGGCCGTCGTGGCGGACGGCGCCGACGTAAAGAAACTGAAGTCATGGATCCGGGCGCACCGCCATCTGACGGCGGCGCCCTGCTGGATGGACTGGCTTTGTCTGCCTCCAACTTGTTGGGAGATGAGCCGGATGAATTGCCGGTCGCCGCAGACGGCGGACTCGAAGCCAAACCCGTCGCAATGCCGGCAGCAGCAAGCCAGCAGACCGAAGCGCCAACACAAGCTTCAGACGATAAGCAGGAAAGCGAACCGAAAGACGGCAAGAAACGCCGTCGTCGCCGCCGCCGCAAACGCCGCAGCGAAGAGACACCAGAGACCGCTGAAGCCGGTGCAGACACTCCCGCGGATGAGGCAAACCCTGCGCCAGCAGACGAAGCGCCAGCTCCAATAGAAGAAGAGCCGCCGGTTACACTCGTCGTCGAGAACCCTGATCCTTTTGAGGCCGAGACGACAGACCCCGCGCCCGCGCCGGAGCTAGCGCCTGTTGAGGATGCTGCTCCTGAGCCGGTCCCAGCGCCAGAACCCGAACCAGAATTGGTCAAAAAAGAAGCGCCCGCTTCGATATCTACGGAGCCGGTGCTCGAAACCACCGCCAAGCCGAAAAAGAAAAAGCGCGGCTGGTGGTCCAGATGAAATGCTCTAATCCATAGGCTGAGATCATAAAAACCCTTGACCTCAGCCTGTGGATTTCATAAGTGCGCCGCTGACAAGTAAGCGAACCACGACGAGCTCAAACAGAGCTGTCAGTACGGGGGAGCCCAACTGTCTTCACTTTCAAAGTCGGTTTCGACCGATCTTGCTTTGCGAGGATACTTGGATGACTCATCCCCTGACGGGCAATTGCCCACAAATTGCAGCACTTCTGATCAAGCGCATTGATGTGGCATTTGATACCACGACCGTGCACCGGCCATTTGCCAAGGATGCAGATTATATGGCTGCGGTGACCGAGCCTATATAAAGCTGGACGCGGGCCACGCCCGCACTTTCCGACTGAGCCGGACACTGTTTCTCTGCAGTGTCTGTCCCTGCCCTTCCTCGATGGTTCACCATCGTGTTTTCGGAACTGATAAGTCCATGTTTAATACACAAGCCACCCGTCTCGCCCAACCTGCTCTATTGCCCGATTTTGACCGCCCGTTCGGTCTACCTGCTTTCAATTCCATTGCGGACGTGATTGCAGCTTATCAGGGCGATGACGCAATCTACGTTCTCTATCCGCAAAGGGTTGAGGCGGCGGCACGTCAGTTTCTCCAAGAATTTCCAGGCAAAACCCTCTATGCGGTGAAAGCCAATCCTCACCCGGCCGTGCTCAAGACACTATGGGCGACGGGTGTCCGCGCGTATGACGTTGCATCGATCCGTGAAATCGATTTGGTTCTGGAGGCCTGTCCAGACGCGGAACTCTATCTGATGCACCCGGTCAAATCGCGTAAGACCATCCGCCACGCTTATGAGATGGGCATTCGCCATTTCGCTTTCGATTGCGCGGCAGAACTCGGCAAGATCCTGGTCGAAACGAATGACGCGCACGACCTGCACCTTCACTTGCGTTTGGCGCTGCCAAAAGGCGGCTCAGCGAGCATGCCTCTAGATGGCAAATATGGCGCTGATTATCAGACGGCCATCGATTTGTTACGTGCCGCGCGTCCCGTGGCCGAAAAGCTTGGCGTCTGCTTTCATGTAGGCAGCCAATGCATGGACCCCGCGGATTACATCCGCGCGCTTTCTGATGTGCATGGTCTGATAGGTGCCGCTAATATTAGAATCGATAGTCTCGATTGTGGCGGCGGTTTCCCCGTCGCTTATCCAGGCTTGAAACCACCGCCAATGGCTGCCTATTTCGCGCGCATCCAAAAAGGGATCGAGATATTCGGATTTGGCAATCTCGAAATCATTGGAGAGCCCGGCCGCGCGCTGTGCGGCGAAGGCGGGTCGACATTGGCGCGCGTTGAATTGCGCAAAGGCGATGACCTTTATCTCAATGACGGCTCTTACGGGTCCTTGTTCGATGCGGCACAGTGCGCCTGGAAGTATCCCGTGAAACTGCATCGCGTTGGGGATGCCAGCGCAAC
>JBCCDZ010000276.1:0-4221 GCA_039030525.1 Pseudomonadota bacterium
CAGCTGAGGTGTCTGCGCATTATATGATCTGGGAAGATGGCAGGGTTGTGCAGCTGGTCGGCGAAGACAAACGCGCCTGGCACGCAGGCGTGTCGAGCTGGAAAGGGGATGACGACCTTAACTCGCGCTCGATTGGGATTGAGATCGTCAATGGCGGGCATGATTGGCCGCTGGCAGGCGGCGTCTTACCGCCTTATCCGAACGCCCAGATTGAGGCGCTGATTGAGCTCAGCGCCGGGATTCTTGAGCGCTGGGACATCCCGTTCAATCGGATTGTCGGGCATTCCGATATTGCGCCGACGCGTAAAGATGATCCAGGTGAGCATTTCCCGTGGGACCGCTTGGCCCGTGCCGATATTGGCAAGTGGCCGCTGTCGATTTCTGAGAACCCTGCGGTGCCGCCAAACGTCATCACTACGGGACGCGCGCTCGAAAACGGCCCGCACCTGATCGGCCGCGGCGTTGGCCCGGGCGACGACAAAAAGACGATTGCTCGCATGCAGGGCATGCTGGCAGAGATTGGCTATGCCTTCGAACAAAGCGGCACCTATGACCCCGCAACCGAGGCGGTCATTCGGGCGTTTCAGCGGCGCTGGTTGCAAGACCAAGTCACAGGTTGGGCGGATATTCGCACGTTGCGAATGATCGGGCTTGTGCATCCGCTCTTCACCATGTAGAGCGCTCATCTCCTCGTATTGCTGCGGCTGCTGACCCGCACTTCAAACGAGGACAGACCAATGACCCACCGCAGCAGAGCCTGGCGGCGCGCGCAGCGTTGCAAGCATGGCGGACGTGCACAAAAGCCAGAGCCGCGCGCTTGCTGGCAAGAAAAGTCGTGGCGGTTGCTTTACTTTCGCTCTGCCAAGTTGAAACGTGCCCGACAGCTCGGGTATGCATGGCCTTACCGCGAATGGGAGTCGCTGTTGCGAGACGCTGAACCGATCAAGGTCTTGTTTGTATGCTCCAAGAATCAATGGCGCAGCCCGACGGCTGAAACGGTGTTTCGCAAGATGCCGGGTCTATCGGTGCGGTCGGCGGGAACAGCGCGCAGTGCCAAGAAAGCCATTTCTGTCGCGGATATTCGTTGGGCCGATCTAATCCTCGTTATGGAAGACAAGCATAAAGCACGGCTGCGCGCCCAGTTCCGGGATGAGGTTCGCTTTAAAAAGCTGCACGTTCTCGATATTCCAGATCTGTATCGCTATATGGATCCGGACTTGGTCGAAACACTCAACGACAAAGTTGCGCCTTTGATCTGATCCGTCTGAGCAAGACCGAAACCTGTATTGCTGGCTCGGCCATTTCGCGTTTCCGTTTACCGTCTGGGTTAAGCGCTTTCCAAGCTCTTCACCTGAACCTTGGTTGGCCGAGAATTGCCTTTGCCATACAGGTTTACTTTCAGCTTTGAAATCGCATGCACCAGCGCGTTCGGGCCGTATTTGATGTCGCCGGTAAATTCGATGTTCGGGAAGCGCTGGAAGATGTGCTCATACGCCACGCGCAGCTGCATTTGCGCAACACGCGCGCCAAGGCATTTATGCACGCCATGTCCGAACGCGATATGTTTGTCGACATTGTCTCGCATCATGTCGAACACGTCCGGATTTGGGAACACGTTCGGGTCTCGATTGCCGGCGCCATACCACATCACCACTTTTTCATCCTTGGAGATGCGCTGACCGTTCAATTCCGTGTCTTCCATGGCCGTCCGACGCATATGTTTGACCGGCGAAACCATGCGCAGCGCTTCTTCAGACATGCGTGGGATAAGTGACGGATCGTCGAGCACCATAGCCCGCTGGTCCGGCCATTCGGTCATCAGTTTGATCGTGCCGGACAGCGAGTTACGGGTTGTGTCATTGCCCGCAAAGATAATCAGCAACCAGGAGCCATCGAGATATTCCTGCGGCAGATCTTGGTCATCCAGCTTCGAGTGCGCGATCA
The DNA here is from genome assembly GCA_039030525.1 of Pseudomonadota bacterium. Taxonomy (GTDB): domain Bacteria; phylum Pseudomonadota; class Alphaproteobacteria; order Caulobacterales; family Hyphomonadaceae; genus Henriciella. The sequence continues at coordinate 1,945 of JBCCDZ010000276.1, forward strand.
CACTGAGCAAATCATGGCGCGGATTGGCCCGGCGATCCGCCATGACCTTGGCGCCATATGCGAACATTTCTTCGACCACTTTCTTGAATCGGAGTGGGAAAAGCGGTTCGCCCAGGAAGGTCCGCAGCGGGTTCGACATGAACTGGCTCGCCATTTCGAGATAATGCATCCAGTGGACAATCTTCTGGCGATCCTCCTCGTCGACGCCGAGCATTTCGCACAATGTGTAGAGCGGCAGCTGATTGGAGAAGATTTTGACAAAATCGACGACAGGGCCTTTCGCCTCGAGATCGTCGCACAGGGACTCGACTTTGGTGCTAACTTTTTCACGCAGCTCTTTGACATAAGCAGGAATGAAAAAGTCTTTTTGCTGGATGCGCATCTGCATATGCTGCGGCTCATCCATGGAAATTAGATTGTCCATCGCGGCTCTGACCAGAATTTCGGGCCGCCAATGCTCGCGCGGTGGGACAGCGAGATTGATGCCACCGCGCTGGGAAGAGAAAATGTCTGGGTTCAGCTCAACCGTCTTGATGTCATCATAGCGCGCTACCGACCAGAAGCCGCTGGCGCCTTTGCGCATCTTGGACCACATGACCGGCGCGTCATTGCGCATGCTAGAATACAGCTCGTATGGATGACCGCGTGTCCAGGAATTCGGGTTCCACAGCTGAAAATCGGTTTCCAGCATCGGATAGGCCATTTCGTGCACGGGCATGGCCGTTGAATCGTCGACCATAATATCATCGCTGATCAGTTTCATAACGCAGACTCCGCCAATTCAATCTTAACTTGGGTCGCCGCCATTGCGCGGCAAGGGACTCAAGATTCGATTAATATTAGGCGCGCCTGTCCTTGGGTCATTCAATCAAAAACTGGTTTTGCTCGAAATGGTTGCGGGAGGTGGCTGGTATCAGTCGCCCAAATACACTATAGCCCCCCTTCCAGACGGCTGGGCAGTCGCTGTCCCTGACTTGATCAGGGATGGAGGAAAGTCCGGGCTCCATGGAGACATGGCGGTGGATAACGTCCACCCGGCGCAAGCCGAGGGAAAGTGCCACAGAAAGCAAACCGCCCTGTGTTGCCCTGAACTTGATTCAGGGATCCAGGGTAAGGGTGAAAGGGTGGGGTAAGAGCCCACCGGGGCTTCGGTGACGCGGCCCGCATGGTAAACCCCGCCAGGAGCAAGACCGAATAGGGGGCGTATATGGGCCGTCTTTAGCCCGCGCCCCGGGTGTGTCGCACCAGGTGCCTGGCAACAGGCATCGCAGAGGAATGACTGCTGAACCCGCAAGGGGGAACAGAACCCGGCTTACAGGCCGTCTGGACTTTTACTCTGGGGCTAAGGCCGGCATGATCGGTACGACGCGCGTTTCCATGAATTCTGCCTCATAGGCGTGTTCGGGCGCATCGCGCACGGCCTGGTCCAGCGCCTGCGCATCCGGGCCAACCAGAATGCGCCAATTCTGGTCTCGCACGCCTTGCAGAATGATACTCGCCGCCTCGGCGGGGTCGAGCCCATTGTCACGAAACGCTTCGCCGCGTGTTTGCTGATCCGCGCCTTCGTCCGACAGGCTGTTCGGGATATCATCTTCGGATAGGTCGCCAAACTCGCGCATCGTGTTGAGGGCGATATTGGTGCCGATATGGCCCGGCATAACAACACTGGCTTTGAGGTGCGGCGCATTAAGCCGAAAATCATTGACCAGGGCTTCGGTAAAACCTTTGACCGCGAACTTCGCGGCTGAATAGGCGGTATGCGCTGTTTCGGGGCCAAGGCTGGCCCAAAAGCCATTGACCGAGCTGACATTGATCATATGGCCTTCATCGGCGCGTTTGAGGGCGGGGAGGAAGGCGCGGGCGGAATAATAGACGCCGTACCAGCAGACCCCGAATGTCCGTTCCCAGACATCGCGCGGCATGTTCACAAAACTACCGCCGCCGCCAATGCCGGCATTATTGAACAAGAGATGGATGTGATCAGTATCGTGTTGTTCCAGCGTGTCGTCTCGAAAGGCGTTGAGCTGGTCCTCAATCGCGACATCCGCGAGAAAGCCGGTTACGCGCACGCCTTGCGGCGCGCCGTCCAGTGCACGGGCGCAACTCTCATCCATATCCTCTTGAGAAATGTCGCACATGGCGACGCTGCAACCTTCAGACGCCAGCTGCTTGGTCAGGGCGCGGCCAATGCCGGTCCCGCCACCGGTAATGACTGCGAGTTTTCCACTAAAGTCCTGCATAACTTATCCTCCCAAGATGCGTGTATTTTGCAGCGAG
>JBCCDZ010000277.1:0-4110 GCA_039030525.1 Pseudomonadota bacterium
CACCCACGGCACACCGTTCCGGCGCGCTGTGGAAGAAGGGCTTTTGGACCCCAAGCGCGTCATTCAAATCGGCTTGCGCGGCAGCATGTATGAGTCGAACATTCAACCTGTATCAGGCGAAGAGGACGACCGTGGAAGTAATATCTGCTGTCCGACAGTTCTCACTATTGGCTTATCGTTGTTGGGTTGGTCAAGCTGCTGCTTCTTTTGGCTCAAATACGATCCCATCGCATGCTGTGCACGTTGAAAGCAGGGTAAAGATGGAGACGGAAGGGATGGGACGATGAAGAGTACCCGTTCTCTGATTTTTCACGCTACTTCCGGAAACGGCGTGGTGCAGAGGGACCGCTCCGAAAACCTGAGGGGGATAAAATGCCGTCTTCGCGTTTCAGTTTCACGCACCTTTCGATTAGTCTCCCTGCTGGTTCTGCTCAACCCGATTTCGCGCCTGGGCGTGCCGCGCCGCGTGCCGGAAATCATGGATCGCCTGAATGAGATCAGTTTCAACGCCTCGCTGATCGGCGAATTGCGCGCCATCGCCTTCGTTCAGAAACTGCTTGATGATGGCATGTTGAAAGAAACGATGATGAAAAAGTATCGCCGCTTGACCGTGCATGCGGTGCGGGGCGGCCAGGTGCTGCAGGATCTGTCTCTGCAAACCAAATACGATACGAGTTGGAGCTTCCTGACCGATTTACGCGACAAGGGGCGCGCCGAAGCCGATCGCTGGCTGGGTAGCTGCGCCCATTATCTCGGATCCGGCGACTCCAGCCTCGATCTGCGCAAAGAATTTCTCGAGGCTTAGGCCGCCATCAGGAACCAGATTCTGGCGGCGCCAATATTGCGCTCAGACAAAACCGTCCAATCCGGAACGTCTACTGTTTCATCCGCGGCGGTTTCGACCACGACCAGCGCAGTTTCGGCCAGCCACTCGCCCTCCCGTAAGGCTTGCAGGCAGGGCGCCACCAGACCCTTATTGTAAGGCGGATCGATAAAAGCGAGATCAAAACCGGCGCCAACACCGCTGGGTTTGTCGCCGAGCGCCACGGCGCTGCGGCGATGGATACGTGTCACGCCGAACAGGCCGAGCGCTTCTATATTGCTGCGTATGGCCCCCCGGGCGGCAGGTGCTGTTTCGACAAATAGGCAATACGCCGCGCCGCGCGACAGCGCCTCAAACCCAAGCGCGCCAGAGCCTGCAAACAGATCGATCACCCGCGCGTCTTCAAGGTCGGGCGCCCAGTCAGCATGCGCGAGAATATTGAACAGGCTCTCGCGCGCCCGGTCCGATGTCGGCCGGGTCGCGTCCGTCTTCGGCGCCTGAATGGGGCGCCCTTTATACTGTCCTGAAACAATGCGCATGGCTTGCCTTTACGGCGCAGCGGCGCGATGGGGAAGAGATGACGATCACACCCAACCCGATGCAGCGCGCGCTGGAGCTCGCCGCGCAAGCCGCCGCGCTTGGTGAAGTGCCTGTGGGCGCGGTGATCGTTGACCCGGGTAGAGGCGCCATCATCGCTGAAGGCCACAATCAACCGATCCAGGATCATGATCCGACGGCGCATGCGGAGGTCCAGGTCATCCGCGCCGCCGCCAAGACGCTGGGCAATTATCGTCTGCCCGGTCTGCATCTATATGTGACGCTCGAACCCTGCGCGATGTGCGCCGGCGCCATCAGCTTTGCGCGCCTCGGCAAAGTGATTTTTGCCGCCGATGACCCTAAAGGCGGGGCGATCCTGCACGGCCCGCGATTTTTCGAACAACCGACCTGCCATTGGCGTCCTGAGATTGAGCAGGATCACGCCCATGCCGAAGTCGCGGGGCAATTGCTGATCGACTTCTTCCGTGCGCGCCGGACAAAACGTTCGGACTAGGTGCGCTCTAAAAGCTGAAAGAAGCCGATCACTTTGACGATCTTGCCGGCATCATTCACTTCGGTGACATCGAAGCCCGGCATGATCAATTCGCCATTCATATGGATCGCCCAATGATAGCGGCAGTGATTGTTCTGGACGTCTACCTCGCTGGCACGGGAATAGACCGCACCCGGAATTTCTGACTGCACCTGATCGACCATTTTCAAAAACGCGTCATGACCAATAGTGTTGTGATTGGGATCCACGAAGTGAACATTATGCTCCATCGCGGCCTCGGTCAGCCGCCGTTGCTCGGCGGAATCCGTGCTGTTCCAGATGGCCATCATGCGCTCGAGGTTTTCCATATACTGCGTCATGGCTTTACTCCTATTTAAACCGACCGTCGGTTTGTTTACATTTTTTCAGAGTTCTGTAAAGGGGGATGATGGCGACTCAACAACAACGGTCAGATTCAACGCGGCAGAAACTGCTCGACGCGTTTCGCGCGGCCTTTCTGGCGCGCGGGTATGAGCACACCACAACCCAGCAAATCTTGAATGAGACCGGCTTGAGCAAGGGCGCGCTGTATCACCATTTTGGCAGCAAAGCCGAGATCATCGAGGCGCTGTATGATCACGAATCGCGATCAGCGATTGATCGCGTGTTCCATCGCCTGGACACGGATTTATCACCCCTGGCCCGATTGAAACACGCCTATCTGGAATGGACGCGGACAGTGCGATCGCCTGATATCGCAAAAATTCTGTTTGAGATTGGCCCTTCGGCAATTGGCGAACGCCGCGCGAAAGAGATTGAAGAAACCGCCAGTACCAAGCCGATCAAGCGGCTATTAAGGGATGCTATGGATGCGGGCGAGATCGCGCCGCCAGACGAAGATCTATTGATCGCATTGCTGAATGCGCTCGTCGCTGAAGCCGCGCTGTATCAATTGCACACGGGGCGCGATCCTTACCCAAGTCTGGATGCGATGATCACGGCGATTTTTGCTGAGATGAAGCCTTAGGGGCTGGGGCACGCTTCGCTTTGGTCGTCCCCATGGCTGCGCCACGCGTAGCCCAAAGGGCGAAGGCGTCTACAATCCATAAAGACAATATTTCAAGTCAGTCTTTTGGACGAAAAAGCGCGACCAGAGTGTGATTTCAAATAGCGCTCGAATTGGAGCGCTTTTTGTTTTTCGTGGAATGCGCAGTACCAAATAAGCGCCCAGGGTTTGAACTTGGAAGTGTGTTTGGATCGTCCAGAATTATGAGCTTCCAAGCGATTTCGGAGATCCGCCGTGAAACCGATATATTCTCGAGATGGATGGTGTTTACTGCGCAGGATGTAGACGTACCACATAGACGGCTCCAGCCCGTCTTCGCTTGCAGCTACGCCGGGCACGCTTCGCTTTGGTCGTCCCCATGGCTGCGCTACGCGTAGCCCAAAGGGCGAAGCGTGGTGGAGCCAGACGGAATCGAACCGACGACCTCTTGCATGCCATGCAAGCGCTCTCCCAACTGAGCTATGGCCCCATTATCACGGGAAAGGCGGGAATAGAATTTCCCGCCCGGGCAATCAAGCCCTATTTATCATCCTTTTGCGGCTCGATATCGTCGGCATCGGGCTCGCCAAGTTCATTATTATCGTCGAGGTCGATGTCCGTGCCGAGATCGAACTCTTCATCGAGATTGATCTCTTCTTCGTCATCGTCATCATCATCATCGTCGACGCCATCTTCACTGAAGCCGGCCGGTATCTTGCCTGGCCCGGCATCATCATCATCATCGCCGCCGGACATTTCGAGGACGACTTCATTTTCGTCGCCGCCAAGTTCTTTGGCTTGATCCTCTGAAGATTCCTCTTCGTCTTCATCGGGTGCAGCGGTCGCCGCTTTCGCGACCTCTTCGTCTTCCAGCTCTTCGTCTTCATCCTCCGGAACAGCTTCCTTGGCGGCCGCCGTGCGAACCTTGGTCTTGGTCGCTTGTGCCGTCTCGTCAGCCGGATCGAAAGTGTGTCCGCACTTGGGACACGTCGCGGGGCGCTTGTTCAAATCATAAAATTTGGACTCGCAGCTGGGGCAAACGGTTTTGGTGCCCAGGTCCGCACCAAACGTACGCGGTTCCGGCAGATAGGCGACGATTGCGCGGCCGGGTGCGAAGCCTTCTGGATTGCCAGGGTCAACCTGCCTTTGAGCGGACTGGATCGTGTCATCATCGGTGACATTGCGCACGAACGCGGTCAACGCGACCTGATC
>JBCCDZ010000278.1:0-4099 GCA_039030525.1 Pseudomonadota bacterium
ACCCCCAGCACGGCATGAACGGCGATCAAGTCCAGCCCATCGCGCCCCCGGGCAAGAGGGCCCGCGTCGAAACGAGCGGAGAAGAAGGAGAGGCACAAGGCGATGCGGTTGCGGAACCGGCGTCGACGGAAACGGTGACGACGGAGGTGGACCCGGGGGGAATGGTGACGATGGAGACGGAGTCGATGGAGACGGCAGCGGAGCCGTTGGATGATCTTGTGAAAGAAGCGCAACGCTGCTGCTGGCCTCGTCCTGTTGCTGAAAAGGTGGGGAAGTTGCTGCGGCTGTGTTTCTTGTTTATCGCGTGTCTCTTTTGTCCAAAGTTCTTGATCGCCTGGATCAAACGTTTTATCACCGAGGCGAACGAAAGCCGACGTAGGATTTCCGAAAACAACTCGCGCTCAGGTTCAATCTTTCTGGCCTGGGACCCCGCGAACCATAGATTTTTCTGCGCGTCACGAAGCGAGCACACGCAGGTGGATTTCGGCATTTTTTTCCCATCGCCATTCCGTCGGGACGTGCGTTGTCGCGATTCAGTCGACCTTGCACCAAGCGGAACACGATCAAGTGCTGGTCTATCGCTTTGTAAACCTTTCCCCATTTCAAGTACATTCGCTGTCATCAGAGTCGATAACGGAGTTCACCGGACACAAAAAGACCTTTGCCGCTAACACCTGGCTTCACGAATTGTGACCGGGCAATCTTTCAGGTTCAAGAGATGATGGACAAACTTTTTCTGACGGACAGATCGTCTCCTGAGAAAGATCAAGATGTCGAAGAAAGACTCTTGAAGTATCGCGCTGCGGCGGATCTCTTTAGTCAGGCTGCAACAAGGGCCAGCGAGGTGAGTTTTGGCGGGCATGTTGCCGAGTTGACCGCGGTGGTGTGCAGGGCGCTGTCTTCCAGATGCTCAGCCACGGCCTGATTTCCGGCGCGCTCTTCCTGATCGTAGGCGTGGTTTATGATCGGATGCATACACGAGACATCTCAGCCTATGGCGGTCTTGTGCATCGGATGCCGATCTATGCGACGCTGTTCATGTTATTCACCATGGCCAATGTCGGCTTGCCTGGCACGAGTGGCTTTGTTGGCGAGATCCTGACCATGATCGGCGCCTTCCAGGCCAATACATGGGCCGCCGCGGGGGCTGCGCTTGGCGTGATTTTCTCGGCCGTCTACATGCTTACTCTGTATCGCCGGACCGTGTTTGGGAAAATCACCAATCCGGATCTGGAGACGATTGAAGACGTCAATCTCAAGGAGATGATCTGTCTTATTCCGTTGGCGATCGGCACGATCTTGCTGGGTATTCTACCCAATCTCATTTTCGATATCACGCGTGAATCCTCGCTTCACGCACTCGCCCAAATGGCGGGAGGATAAGGCGCATGTTTGATTTAGAAGCTATTCTCAATGCAATCGCGCCTGAGCTCTTGCTAGCGGCGGCCGGATTATTGGGCGTGACGACCGGCGCGCTGTTAGGCGATCGCTTCAACGGCATCTCGTTCAAGATCGGCGCGGGCGTTTTGTTTGCGGCCGCAGCTTTGTCTGCTTTCTATTGGGAAGGCGGGCGCGCCTTTGACGGATTGGTGGAGACGAGCAGTTTTGCCAATTTTGCGAAAGTTGTGAGCTTTGCTTCAGCCGGGATCGCCCTGCTTATGGCTGAAGGCTTCCTGCGCCGGCACGACACGATGCGGTATGAGTATACGCTATTGATGATCTTTGCCGCGCTCGGCATGGGCATCATTTTGTCTTCTGCCAATTTCATGACGCTCTATCTTGGCGTCGAGACGCTCAGCCTGTCATCTTATGTTCTGGCCTCATTCCATCGTGACAGTCCGCGATCTGCGGAAGCCGGCTTGAAATATTTCGTCCTCGGCGCGCTCGCATCAGGCTTGTTGCTTTACGGTATTTCGCTGGTTTATGGCTTTGCTGGCGGCACCAGTTACGAAATCGTCTCGGAAGCAGATGCCACGCTGGGCTTCATGTTCGGCATGGTTTTGATGATTACCGGCCTGGCCTTCAAAGTCTCTGCAGCACCGATGCATGTCTGGACGCCAGATGTGTACGAGGGGGCCCCGAGCCCGGTGGTCACCTTCTTCGCAACCGCCCCGAAAATGGCCAGCATGGTGACGTTCGCCATCATCATGTTCACCGCTTTTCCCCAAGCCATGGCATTCGAAAACTGGCAGCTGATTATAGGCATCATTGCCGGAGCCTCAATGCTCGTCGGCGCGTTTGGCGCCCTTCCGCAAGCCAATCTCAAACGCCTGCTTGGCTATTCGTCGATCGCCAATATGGGCTATGCACTCGTCGCGGTGGCAGCCGGTGTGCAATATGGTGTAGGTGCGCTTTTGATCTTCATGACCGCTTATGTGATTGCGTCACTCGGTCTGTTCGGCGGCGTCCTTTCGATGCGCCGTGAGGGCGGCATGGTCGAGAATATTGATGAACTTGCAGGCCTTATTCGCCGCCAACCTGGCCTCGCCTCGGCGCTGACCGTGTTACTCATTTCAGTTTCAGGCTTTCCCCTGGCATTCGGGTTCCTCGGCAAGCTTGCTGTGCTTGAAGCGGGTTGGAATGCCGGTCTGATGCCGTTGATCATCATTCTGATCCTGAGTTCCGTGATCGCGATGTATTACTATCTCCGCATCGTCAAAATCATGTGGTTTGACGAACAGGTCGAGGACTTTGAGCCGGTCGATATTTCTGTGACGGCGACCGTATATCTCTCAGCCATTGCGAGTGTTTTGTTGCTGATCTTCGTGAGCGCCTTCAGTGAGCTTGCGGCAAGCACGGCGGCAGGCCTCATATCGTGATCCAGACCGCACCGGTCTATTGGTATGATGACATAGATAGCACCAGCGAAGAGGCGAAACGCCGAGCGCGGCGTGGCGAGACCTCCGCGGTCTGGATTGCGGCGCGCGAGCAGACCGCTGGCAAGGGGCGGTTAGGTCGAAATTGGGTGTCTCCCGTTGGAAACTTGTTCACGACCCTTTTATTCCCGGAACCAGGCGGATTGAAAACCGCCGCGCGTATCCCATTCGCCGCCGCTCTTGCGGTTCGAGATACATGTGAAGCGGTGACGCCGAATTTGGGGGCATTGTTGAAATGGCCCAATGATGTCCGGGTCCGGAGCCAGAAGATTAGCGGAATTCTGACTGAAACCGGCGACACAAATGGTGTGGTATGGATTGCTTTGGGCATGGGCATAAATCTTCACCACACGCCTGAAAACGTTGATCAGGCCGCGACCAGCCTGGCGCGGGAAGGTGCGCCAGAAGCGCTCACGCCAGAACTCTTGCTTGATCAATTGCGGAATTCGGTGAGCGCCCGAGTTGAACAGGCCCGTCAGGACTTTCCAGGGCTTTTGCAATCCTGGTTGGACGTTGCTGAAGGGCGCGGTCAAACCGTACAGGCGGGACCGGTAAACGATCGTATTTCTGGTGTGTTTGAAAGCCTGGCCGATGATGGTGGACTGATCCTGCGATTGCCGGATGGCACGCAGCGCACCATAAGGGCAGGCGACGTAGACTTAGTGAAGCGGGTAGGCTGATGCTATTAGTGATAGATGTAGGCAATACAAATACGGTGTTCGCACTCCATAGCGGCACCGAATGGGTGTCCAGCTGGCGCAGTTCGACGGAAGCGACACGCACGGCTGATGATCATGCCGTGTGGCTTGGTACACTGATGCGCATGGAAAACCTGGAACTGTCGCGCATTACCGGTTGCATCATTTCGTCCGTGGTGCCGCAGGCGAAGTTCAATTTCAGAAATTTGTCACGCCGGTACTTTGATGCAGAACCATTATTTGTTGGTGAGCCGAGCACAAAACTGGATGTGCCCATTCGCATTCGGCGGCCAGAACAAGTTGGTGCGGATCGCCTGGTGGCTGCGATTGGCGCGCATCAATTGTATCAAGGCGCCAAAATTGTAATCGATAGTGGGACCGCGACAACGTTTGATGTCGTCGGTCCAGATGGCGGATTTGAAGGCGGCATCATTTCGCCCGGCATCAATCTCTCAATGCGGGCGTTGCACGATGCAGCGGCACAATTGCCGCGCATCGCCATTCAGAAACCGCAACAAGTGATTG
>JBCCDZ010000279.1:0-4099 GCA_039030525.1 Pseudomonadota bacterium
CGCTACTGGCAGACACGATTGCAGAACTCAATACGATTGAAGCGTCGGAGCTGGACAGCTTGCTGGACAACGATCTCGTCTTTGTCCTGGGCGATTTCAAATTGCCGTTCAAGGGGCTTGGCTTTCTGACCTCGTTCCTGATGCCGAACTTCTTCTTCCATATGACCACCGCCTATAATTTGCTGCGCCAGAAAGGCGTGCCGATTGGCAAGCGCGAATATCTCGGCGCCATGGACATGAATATGGGTTAGGCATGCGCGCACGCGATCATTTCATCGACACGATCAAAGCCGCCAATGTCGAAGGCGGCAGCGAGCGCGTGCGTGAGGCCTTGGCCAGTTTTCTTGTGGAATGGGATGGCCCGCCGCCCTGGATTGAGGGATTAGAGCGCGGCGATTTTTCCGTCATCTATCGTGATGATGCCCTGACCATGATGAATATCATCTGGCCACCCGGCATCATCACGGAACCGCACAATCACAATAGCTGGGCTGTGATCGGCATCTATCAGGGCCGCGAGGACAATCTGCTCTGGGCCCGTGCTGGTGATGGCATCAAGCCGGTCGGGGCACTCACGCTGTCCGCTGGCGACACCCACACGATGACCCGCGATGATATCCACACCGCGTTCAATCCGAGCCAAAGCATGACCGGCGCCATCCATATTTATGAAGGCGATTTCCTAACCACGCCAAAGCGCGAATGGGATCCGGTCACGCATGAAGAACGGCCCCGCATCATGGCGGACACGTTCGGACGGTTCGAGACCTAGCGCCTAATCGTCGTCGGCTTCGAGCAATTTCTGCTTGAACAGAAACCCAGCCAAAGCGGCGCCGATCAAGGGTGCGACGAAGAACAGCCAAAGCTGGCTGAGCGCGCTGCCACCGACGATCACAGCCGGACCGAAACTGCGCGCCGGATTGACCGACACGCCCGTCACTTGAATGCCAACAATGTGGATCAGGACCAGTGTCAGACCAATCGCCAGACCCGCAAATTGCGCTGGCGCGGCTTTTTGCGTCGCGCCGAGAATGACCACCAGAAAGATAAAGGTCGCCACGACCTCAAACACGAAGGCGGCCATAAGCGTATACTCGCCAAGATAATCTGGCCCCCAACCATTCGCGCCGAGGCCATTCCCGGCCAGCGTATAGTCGGCTTTGCCGGATGCGATCAGCAGCAACACGCCAGCCGCGACGGTCGCGCCGACAAATTGGGCGATCCAGTACTGGATCATCTCGCCGGCGCTCATGCGCCCCGAAACGAAGGCCCCGAATGACACAGCCGGGTTCACATGACAGCCGGATATCGGTCCGATGCCATAAGCCATTGCGACAATGGCGAAACCAAACGCAAAGGCAATTCCAAGCTGTCCGACAGCCTCTACGCCCGCGGTACCGGCGCCCGCCAAGACGGCAGCGCCACACCCGAACAGCACCAATGTGAAGGTGCCGATCGCTTCAACAATCATTTTTTTCATTATCCCTCTCCCTCCAGATGAGTGGGCTCATCATGGCGGAATTCGGGAAAATTGGAAACCAGAGCGCCTTTTAGCGCCCGCGTGCGCGCTAGCCTGTGTGGAATAGAGACGTGATCATGTCCGCGCCTGCAGCCCCGCCCGTGCGGCGGCGGCGGCGGCGGCGCATCCGAGACTGCAGCTCATCACGTGCGATTTTTAGCGGCTGCGCATCAGCTTCTTGTTTGTCCAGCTCTTCGCGATTGGCGCAGAATTCAGCATAGGCTTCAAGTTCTGGCGCCAGATCCATCGCCGCCAGGTCGACCATGATCGTGTCATCAAGGAAGCCAATGCCTGGCAGGTCGTCTGGAATGATATCATTCGGGTCGGCAAAATAAGCGAGAACTTCCAGAACCCGGTCGCGGTCATCATTTTCGAGATTCCAGTCCCGGTCTTTCAGCATGTCGACCATGTTCTGCAAGGTCAGCATCCGTGAGACGACAAATGTCGGCGGGTCGCTTTCCATGGCTTTGACGGCCAGAGCCTCAGCGGCAAGGATCACGCGATCATCGTCTCGCAAGGCGCGATTCTTGCGCGCCTTGGACAGGCGATTGCGGAAATACTCGATATCCTTTGGACCGAGCTCAAAATTGATACGTAGCGATTGCTGATCTTGGACTTCCATTACGGTTCTCTCCCCATAAGCGCTTGTTATCCAACACGATGCCGACAGACGCGCAGGGATGCAAGAGCGAAATTGCGAGACCGAACCAGGATTTCGACTTGCCCTTCTTCAACATCCGCGCTTGGCTTGCGCGGAAATAAGGGAGGCACCACCATGACGCGTATCACCTCGGCCCCGCAGGAACAGCTCGATGCAAGCGGGGATCTGCTCGCCATGGCCGCCGCGGCGATGGGATTTGAGGCCAATTCACTGAAAGTCATGGCGCGCCAGCCAGCGATCTTGCAAGGCTTTATGGGCCTGTCCGCCGCCATACTCGGCCCGGGCGCCAACCTCGACCCGGTGCTGCGGCAGATGATTGCGCATATTTCCAGCGCCGCCGCGGGCTGCGCCTATTGTCAGGCCCACACCGCTCATGGCGCTGAACATCGCGGCGCTGATGCCGCCAAGCTCGACGCTTTGTGGGAATATGAAACCAGCGACCTGTTCAGCGAGGCGGAGAAAGCCGCGCTCGACCTGGCACTGGCATCCGGGAGTGTCCCGAACCAATCGACAGACGCGCATTTCGAAGCCTTGCGGGCGCACTTTAGTGAAGACGACATCGTTGAAATCGTTGCTGTTATTGCCTTGTTCGGGTTCCTCAATCGCTGGAATGACACGCTCGCCACGTCTCTCGAAGACAGCCCCCTCGCCTTCGCCGAAGCGCATCTCGCGCCGAAAGGCTGGATCGGCGACAAGCATACGGACTAAAATGACCATTAGACCTTACCGCGCCGAAGATCTGGAACGACTACACAGGGCCAATCAGGAATCTGTGCCGGGCGTCAGCACAGAAACCATCGATGATTTGGCGCTGTGGATCAAACTGGCGACATGCCTGGTGGCCACGGGCTCTGATGACCAGGCGCTTGGCTTCATCACTGTGATGCCGCTTGGGCTCACAGCTTATCCCAGTGACAATATGCGCTGGTTCGAGGCCTATGCGGACCGCACCGGCAAGGCCGTCGTCTATGTCGACCGAATCGCACTGCTGAAAGATGCGCGCGGGAAACGGCTCGGTGAGCAGCTCTATGACGCCGCTTTCAGACAATTCTCAGACCTCGATGAAATTGGCTGCGAAGTGAACATATTACCGCCTAATCCTGGCTCGCATCGGTTTCATCTTCGGCAGGGTTTCCAGCAGATTGGCGAGCAGACATTTGAGCCTGGGACGAAGTCTGTCGCTTATTATGCCCGGCCGCTGAAAGCTGATGCACCGCCAGATTGACGCGACGGACGGTTATTGTGCCCAGACGGGTTCACGTAAAATTTTGTCGGTTTCGATCTCGACTTCCGTTCAAATCGGCGCTTCACTCTTCATTAAGACGTCCAGCAGACGCTCTGACGGGAGCTCTGACATGGCCGGCAAGGGAGCAACTAAACAACTCATGAAACCCACAGACACGAGCGATCCAGACTATTTCCACAAAGTCGTCGATTGCCAATGGGCTTGCCCGGCACATACCCCGGTCCCCAATTATATCCGACTGATTGCGCAAGGCCGCTATAGCGATGCCTATATGGTCAATCGTGCGTCCAACGTGTTTCCCGGCATTCTCGGCCGCGTTTGTGACCGACCGTGCGAGCCGGCCTGCCGACGTACGCGGGTCGAAGAGAAACCGGTCGCGATTTGCCGCCTGAAACGCGTCGCCGCGGATCACCGGGGCGATATTGCTGATCGGCTACCCAAGAAACCGGCCCAGACCAATGGCAAGAAGATCGCTTTGATCGGTGCTGGGCCCGCTTCGTTCACGGTCGCGAATGACTTGGCGCCGCTCGGGTATGAATGCACGATTTTCGAGAAGCTCGAAAAGCCCGGCGGTCTGATGCGCTCCAACATCCCGGCCTTCCGTCTGCCGGAAAGCGTGTTGATGGAGGAGCTGAATTACATTCTCGATATGGGTGTTGAGTTGAAACTCGGC
>JBCCDZ010000280.1:0-4095 GCA_039030525.1 Pseudomonadota bacterium
GTTTTTTGAAACCCCGCTTGACCTTTCTGACGCAAGCCCCTTTTGCGCAACTGGTCGCCTTGGCATGCGCAGGGGCGGCGTTGATCACCTTTCCATTGGGCTTTGTTCCGTTCGGGCCATTTGTCCCAAGCCTCGCCATTTTGTTATTTGGGTTGGCCATCACCGCACGAGACGGCTTTGTCATCGTGCTGGCGGGCGCTAGCCTGGTTGGGGCTTGTTATCTTTTGGCGCGGGTCTGGGCTGTGCTGCCCTTCGTTTAAAGACTTGATTTTATCCCGCTTCAGCGCGACATGGCACCTATGGTCGACTTATACCACAACCGTGTGCTGGAGCTTGCGGCCGACATTCCCAATGTCGGAACCCTTGCGGATGCGCATGGCTCAGCGATAAAAGTGTCGCGAATATGCGGGTCGACGGTTCGCGTCGACGTCACGCTTGCCGATGATGGTGAGACCGTAACAGGCATTGCGGTCGATCCGAAGGCTTGCGCGTTAGGCCAAGCGGCGACAGCGATCCTGTCCGAGCATGCAATTGGGTCAACATATGCTGAACTGATCGAAGTTCGCGACCAGCTGCGCGCTATGCTGAAGGATGGCGGCGCGCCGCCACGCGGCCGTTTCTATGAGCTCCGGCATTTAGAAGGTGTGCGCGATTATCCACCGCGCCATGCCTCCACCATGCTGGCTTTTGAGGCTATTCTCGACGCTATAGAAACCGCACGAACCAACAGGGCCGCGGCAGCTGACGCGCTGCCCGCGGCCTAACTCAGCGCGCTTTACCGGGCTCACGCCCTATTCGCCTGAGGCATTAGCGTTTAGACCCGTTTCCAAGAGATACCAGCTCGGGATTGTCCCACCATGTCCGGCCTACGCCGCTCGATCTCATATGGCTTGTTGAAAGCCTATAAACTGACCCTGTCACCGATCTTCATGATATTCGGCGCCAGATGTCGGCATGAGCCGACCTGCAGTCAGTTTGGCGCCGAATGCGTCTCGCAACATGGCGTCTGGAAGGGCTTCTGGATGACGCTCGCGCGATTCATCCGGTGCCGACCTGGCGGATCATCCGGATATGACCCGGTGCCAAAGGAAACGAAATCTGCACCCTTTTGGGCTCCATGGCGGTACGGAGATTGGGCTTTGACACAACGCCCGTTTCCTGATCATGGGCCAGACACGAAATGAAAAGACAAAGACGATGATAAAAGTCACGCTTCCCGACGGCGCGGTACGAGAATATGAGGACGGCGCCAGCCCCTATGATGTGGCTGTGAGTATTTCCAACTCACTGGCCAAAAAAGCACTCGCCGCAAAAGTGAATGGCGAACTCTATGATCTGACACGCCCGCTCGAGGGCGATTCTGATCTTGCCCTGATCACCGCCAAAGACCCGGAAGGTCTGGAGCTGATCCGACATGATGCGGCTCACATTCTCGCGCAGGCTGTCCAGGCGCTATACCCCGATACACAAGTCACAATCGGCCCGGTGATTGATGACGGTTTCTATTATGACTTCGCGCGCGAAGAACCTTTCTCGTCCGAGGATTTCGAAAAGATCGAAAAGAAAATGGCCGAGATTGTCGACGCCGATTATCCGATCATTCGCGAAGTCTGGGACAAGGATCAGGCGATCGAAACGTTCAAGTCGATTGGCGAAGAATACAAGGCTCAGATCATTGATGATATCATTCCGCCAGGCGAGGCCACCACGGTCTATCGCCAAGGGGATTGGTATGATCTTTGCCGTGGGCCGCACCTGCCGAGCACGGGCAAATTGCCAAAAGCGTTCAAGTTGATGAAGCTGGCCGGCGCCTATTGGCGCGGCGACAGTAAGAACGAAATGCTGCAACGCATGTACGGCACAGCCTGGGCCAATGAAAAAGAGCTCAAGGCGTATTTGCACCGTATTGAAGAGGCCGAGAAACGCGATCATCGCAAACTCGCGACACAGCTAGATCTGTTTCATCTTGATGGACTTGCGGCGGCAGGCTCAGTGTTTTGGCACCCGAAAGGCTATCAGATCTGGTTGCAGATCGAATCCTATATTCGACGGCGCCTGGACGAGTCTGGTTATGACGAAATCAAAACACCGCAACTGATGGACAGCGCCCAGTGGGAGAAGTCCGGTCATTGGGGCAAATATCGCGAGAACATGTTCATCGTTCCTGATTTTATTCCTGAAGGCGATGAGGGCGTGGAAATATCAGTGCCGGAAGATGCCAAGCTGATGGCGCTCAAACCGATGAATTGTCCGGCCCATGTTGAAGTGTTCAAGACGGGTCAAAAGTCATATCGTGACCTGCCAATGCGCTTAGCTGAGTTTGGCTGCTGTCATCGTAATGAACCGCACGGCGCGCTGCACGGAATTATGCGCGTGCGCCAATTCACACAGGATGACGCGCACATTTTTTGCCGCGAGGACCAGATTATATCGGAAACGCAGGCCTTCTGTGCGTTGCTCAATAGTGTCTACGCCGACTTTGGCTTTGAAGACGTCGCCGTGAAGCTCTCCACGCGTCCCGAAGTTCGGGCCGGATCGGATGAAATCTGGGACCGTGCAGAGCGCGACCTTGAGGACGCGATCAAATCCACAGGCCTGCCATATGAAACCATGCCAGGCGAAGGCGCATTCTATGGACCGAAGCTGGAATTCCAATTGACCGATGCGATCGGCCGCGTCTGGCAATGCGGCACGCTGCAGCTCGATTTCGTTCTTCCAGAACGGCTCGGCGCGGAATATGTCGACGAACACGGCGATCGTGTGCGTCCGGTCATGTTGCACCGAGCAATTTTGGGTTCGCTTGAGCGGTTCATCGGCATTCTCATCGAAGAGCATGCCGGTGCGTTTCCGCTCTGGTTGGCGCCGGTTCAGGTCGTGGTCGCGACGATCTCGGAAAACTCTGACGCATACGCCGAGCAAGTTGCCGAAGAGATGCGCGCTGCCGGGCTGCGGGTCGAAACGGACCTGCGATCTGAAAAGATCAATTACAAAGTCCGCGAACACTCATTGCAAAAAGTCCCGGTTATTGCTGTGGTCGGTCAACGCGAAGCGGAAGAGCGCAAGCTGGCCTTGCGTCGCTTCGGATCGAAAGCACAAGAGATCGTGACGCTTGAGGAGGGTCTGTCTATGCTCTCCTTCGAATCACTAGCCCCGGATTTGAAACGTAGAGTGAGTTAGTACATGGCAATGGGCCCGAGAACATTTGCGCCATACTTGGCGGCGATCCTCGTTCTCTGGCCCATTATCGCTTATATGGGCGCACAAGGGTATACAGGCGCTGTGGCCATCGCAGCCTTGCTTGGCCTTGTCTATGTGCGGATTAAGGGCATCCAGATATATGCCGTTTCGTGCCTCGGCTTCATCGCTTGGGTGATTGCCGCCGGGACGTGGTCACCAGAATCCAACGGCTTTCTGACGGGCAATCTTCTGGCTGGGTCGTTTTCCATGGACATGCCAGGTGTACGATTCGGATTGACCGCACTGGCCGGCCTCGGCGTGATGGTGGCGACAAGCGTGATCGCCGTGCGATCCAGCAAATCCAGTATGACCGTCATCATGGCCGCGGGCTGCGTTCAATTTGTCGGCGTGGTAATCACGGCGCTGTTCATGCCCGACATTCTCGCTCTGCTGGCTCCGATCAGCGATCCGGTGAGTGAGATGCCGCAAAACCTCTTGCGCAATGCGACATCATTTATGCTCCTCCTGCCTCTGCTTCTGGCTTGGCTCTGGCATCGCGACGGATCCGATTGGGGACCTGTGTTGGCGGCATCAATGCTTATTCTCGCGATTGGCGCCTTCCTTCAAATTGGCAATCAGACGGCGGCTGTCGGTGCGGTGTTCATGCTGGTCGCTATGGCGATTGTGAAATGGATGCCGCGAAACGGCTTTAAAATGATTTTCTCCGTCCTGGCTTTCTATATCGTTGCGTCACCCATGCTGCTCAGCACCGCCATTGCTCAGCTTCGCGAAACAGGCTTGTCCTTACCGAAATCCTTTTTCTCGCGGACTTATAGTTGGGAATTGGTTGGCTCCAAAATCGGCGAAGCGCCTTTGATTGGACATGGGCCCGAGGCGTCGCACTTGTGGCAAGACACA
>JBCCDZ010000281.1:0-4080 GCA_039030525.1 Pseudomonadota bacterium
GACTCAGATTGGAAGCATGTGCGCCCAATGGCCCTGGCTGCGATCATGGACCATTTCGTCGCTGGTCTGCCGGTTATGGCGACAGGGGGTGCCGAAATGGCAGCCGCAGAGGCGGGCACCTCGGCTGATGATTATGAAGGCGAGACCGCTGAAATTGTCGGTGAGATTATCGAGCTGATCGAAACCCGCGTGCGCCCAGCTGTGGCACAGGATGGCGGCGATATTGTCTTTCACGGCTTCGACGATGAAACGGGTATTGTGCATCTCGCCATGCGCGGCGCATGCGCGGGTTGCCCATCTTCCACCATGACTTTGAAGCAAGGTATTGAGAACATGCTCAAAGCCTATGTTCCGGAAGTCACCGCGGTCGAAGCCGCGCTGTAATCACCAACGAAAACTTGACTTCCCTGCGACCGATGGGTGACGCGGTTGCATGAGCTCGAACCTGTTTCCGATCGCATTGTGCTTGCTATCTGCGATAACCGTGGCAGCGACCAATCTATTCGTGAAGCGTGGCGGCGATGTTTTGTCGACGCGTATGATCGTATCCATCGCGATGATGCTCAGCGTCGTGCCTTTCGTCCCATTCGTGCCGCTACCGACGCCCGCCATCTGGGGCGCTCTGGCCATTTCGGTCGTTGTCCATTGGTTCTACCAGTTTGCAATGATCCGGGCTTTGCATCGCGGCGACTTGTCTCTGGTCTTCCCCGTCATGCGTGGACTGGCGCCTCTGCTGACCGCCATCACCGCGACATTCGTCTTACAGGAAACGCCGAGCCTGTTTGGCTGGATGGGTTTGCTGCTTGCGACGGGCGCCTTGATCGTCTTCGCGATGCCGGAGGAGAAGGGCGGAAAGCACCCACCCATCAAACAAGCGGCGCTGTTCTGGGCAATGGTCACAGCGCTTGGCATTGCGTTCTATTCGGTTGCGGACGCCAACGGGACGCGCCTGGCGGCAGACACAGCGACGCTGTTCACTTTCGTAGTCTGGCTGTTCATGCTGGACTGGATTGGGATTACGGCGGCGATGGTCTGGATACGGCGTGGGAAAGTCTGGTCAGATATCGCTCCGCAAATTCGCGACGGCACGATCGGGGGCTTGCTTGGTACGATTTCCTATGGCGCCGCGCTTTGGGCCTTTACATTAACCGATGCGGCGAATGTCACGGCGATCCGCGAAACCTCTGTTGTCTTCGGCGCTATTCTCGGTGCGGTGTTTCTAAAAGAAGCATTTGGACCGCGCCGTATTGCGGCTGCCAGTGTCCTTGCCTTTGGCCTAATGCTGCTGGAATTCGCGCCTTAACCCTGTTTTGGCACAGTCAGTGCTAGACCTCGTTTCATGAAACTCCTGCGTCACCTTGCCGGCTATTTACCGGTCAATATTGCCAGCGGCATCGCCGCCTTTGGCGGGGTGTACGTCTTCACCCGGCTATTGGGCGCCGATGAATATGGGCGCTATGCGCTCATGTTCTCGGTCATGACGTTGGTGCATATGCTGTCCCTGACGGCTGCAGAAGCTGCAGCGTTTCGATTTGCCGGTGAGGCCGAGGCCAAGAAAACGCAAGCGGATCATTTCAAAACCACGCTGTCGCTCACCGCTCGGTCCATGATCGTGGCCGCGCTTTTGGTTGGCGCGCTTGCCATCGGATTGCGGAAACTTCCCGAATATCTCGAAATTCTGCCCTGGATCGCGCTTCTGGTGCCGATCAACTCGCTGATCCAAATGTCCCTGGAAGCGCATCGTGCCAGCGAGAGGGTTGGACGCTATGCCCTGATCTCGACGACGCGAATTCTCGGCGGGTTCATTCTCGGAGCTGTGATTGCGTGGCAAACGGGATTTGGCGCGGCGTCACCTTTTATCGGTATGGTTATCGCTGGCGTATTCTGGGTTTTCAGTGAAACGCGTTGGCTCGTTCGGCAAGCCAAAGGCGGCGTCACCGATGCTGGACGTCGGCGGGCTTATCTCATGTATGGTGCCCCTATCGCTGCCGCTTTGGTGCTGGACCTGGTTCTTTCTGCGGCTGACCGGTTCCTGATCGTGGCCTTTCTGGGTGAAGCCGAGGTTGGCGAATATGCCGCCGGATATGGCGTCGCTGACAAGTCAGTTCTGCTCATCTGTGCCTGGGCCGCAATGGCCGCCGCACCATTGGTGATGGCCGCTTATGAGCGCGGCGGTGCGGATGCCGCTGCTGAAGAGTCGCGCGGTTTAATCCGCACGCTGCTCTTGCTGGGGGTTCCAGCCGCAACCGGTCTGGCCCTGGTGGCGACGCCGCTTTCCGAAGCATTGATTGGCGAGGCGGTTCGCGAGGGGGCACGACAAATCATTCCCTGGATCGCGTTTGCCGGGCTGTTGAACGGCTTGATCATTCACTATTATTCCGAGGTCTTCAACTTAACCCATCGAACCGGGGAACTCGCATTGCTTATGTTGGTTCCAGCGCTGTCCAATATTGCGCTTAATCTCATTCTGATCCCGCAATTTGCACTGATCGGAGCGGTGATCGCAACGCTTGCCAGTTACGCGCTTGGACTGATCGTCTTGGCCGCACGCGGTCACCGTCTCATCGCGCTTCCAATGCCGATGATCGATCTTTTCAAAGTCGGTCTGGCAGCCGGCGCGATGGCCCCGATCATCTGGTTGATGCCGAGCTGGGGCAGTTGGCCAGAGCTGTTCGTGAAAATTGCGGCCGGCGGTACCATATATGGACTGATGGCGTTCGCGCTTGACGCTGGCGGCGCGCGCCGCTTTGTGAAAGAAAAACTCGGATCCAGAGGACACGTTTCTGCGTAAAAGGTCATATGAACGAACAAAACAACGATCTCGGCACGGCCGCGGATAAAGCCAATCAGATCTGGGCTGACCTGGTTCCAGTGATCGGATTTGTCCTTGTCTACAATGTCATGCGGCGCGTGACGATCAATGACACCTGGGCGAGCCCCGATACGGCCCTGTACTGGGCGACCGGCGTTTTGATCATCGCAACGCTATGGGCCGTCTCCAATTATTTGCGACGCGGCGAAGATGTTCCGCTTTTTCTGGTGTTTACGGCAACAATTGTCGGCGGCTTTGGGTTGCTCGGGATTATCCTGCAAGAAAAGTCATTCCTGTACATCAAACCGACCATTCAGCAGCTTTTCCTGGCTGGGATTATCTTTGGCAGCCTCGCCATGGGCAAGAATATCTGGAAAGTGATGTTCGACAAAGTCTTCGATTTGCCAGACTTTGCATGGCGGACATTGGCCATCCGATGGGGCTTGTTCTTTGTCGCCATGGCGATTTGGAACGAATTTTTGTGGCGCTATTTCGCACCAGGTTTTGAAGAACCATTGCGCGTTCTGGGCGCAACCGTGGCACCGGCTGGAAGCTATGATTTCCTTGGACTAACCTTTGGTTCGCGTGATGGCGAAGACGTCTGGGCCAATTGGAAGCTCGGAAATATGGTCATTACCTTTGTTTTCGGTGCGGCGAACGTTCCGTACACCTTGAAGCATTTGCGTGAACCCAAGCCCGCTTAGCGCGTCAGCGCATCGGTTCCTGGTGGATTGGCAAATGGCGCAAAAATGTCCTGATGACGGGTCTGTGCATAATGCGAAAGCGCCCAAACGACTGTCGGGAAAGCCAATTCCGACCACGGAATATCTTTCCAATCGACCAGTTTGACCTCCTGACTCTCTGGCCCGACCCCATAATCCCCGAGCAGCCGGGCGCGAAACATGACTTGAACCTGCCCGATGCGCGGTACGGAATAGACGGCGAGTAGACGATCAATCGCGATATCCGCCAGCGCCTCTTCCTGCGCTTCTCGCTGCGCTGCTTCTTCAACCGACTCGCCAAGCTCCATGAAGCCAGCAGGTAAGGTCCAGAATCCCTTGCGTGGTTCAATTGCGCGCTTGCAGAGAAGGATCTGTTCGCCCTTCAAAACGACAGCGCCCGCGACAATTTTCGGGTTCTGATAATCGATGAAATCACAGCGTTGGCAGACCCGTCTTTCCTTGTCGTCGCCGTCTGGAACTTCCATTGCGAACTCGGGCGCTGATTTTACTGTCATTTTTCTGTCAGCCTCTCGCTTTATGGGAGAA
>JBCCDZ010000282.1:0-4064 GCA_039030525.1 Pseudomonadota bacterium
GCGGTTTCGATTGAGTCCGACACTTGATTTAGCGCCTCGTCAAATCCGTCAGAGGAGTCGGCGTCGAGATAAGTTCCGCCTGATTCTTCGGCGATGCAGGCCATCGCCGTGCGTTCAAGATCATTGAGACCAACACCGACAACATGCACGCGAATGCTGACATTGCTGGCCGTCCATTCGCGCATCAGATCGCATGGATCGGCATCACAAGTTTCGATCCCGTCGCTGATCAGCAGAATGTCACCAGACGCGCCTTTAAAATCTTTCAGGCCTTCTTGCAGACTATATGTGATCGGCGTTTTTCCGGTCGGTCGAACCTGGCCTAACGTGTCGACAATGGTCGGCCGAACCGTGTCGAGGGCGTCAAAGTCGCTGACCAATTCAGAATCGCGGCAATCTCCTGGTTGGCGGTGACCGTAAGCGCGATACCCGACATCCCGGCCGCCAAATCCGGCATCGAGCGCGTTGGTCAACGCCGTAATGCCGGCTTGATACTTCCGGCTGCCATCCGCGAACGTGCCCCACATAGAGTTTGACCAGTCATGGATGATCAAGACTTTAGAGGACGTTTCGGTCACCGGTTCATCATCTTGAGCGATCGCGGTATCGGCAAGCGCCAAACTCGCTATGAGCAATGCGGATGCGTAAATCGAGTGTCGAAAAGTCATCGCGTCTGTCCCCTTTTTACAGCACGTCATGGATTGCAAATTGTTGGGCAGTGTCGGCGCAGCGGCCAAAATAGCTAGCTGTACAGATGCACTAGTGGGGCGTGCGCTAGTGCATCCGTTCTAATTGAGCGCGACGATCTGATCTGGTCTCCTGCAACCTGGAATAATCAGGAGAGACTTCATGCGTTACTTTATCGCCGCCGCTGGTGGCATCATTTCAGCCGGCCTGTTCGCGATGCCGGCCTCAGCGTCTTACATGCAGAAATGCAATGAACTCATCTCGACGTGGAATGCGTGTCAGGAAACTGGCGGCGCGTGTGTGGAAGAGCAAAAATCAATCGAAGCCGAGTGCAAATGTCACGTCCAAAAGGGCGATGACTGGAAACTGGTCAATGCGGCGGTCGAGAAAGACGACGTCTGCGGACATCCGCCGGAAGACATCATCCTGCCACCACCGCCACCACCGCCCCCTGTGCTCGTTCGTGAGAAACCGCACCAAGGTGATCCGGACAAGGGTAAAGACAAAACGGACGAAAAAGGCGACAATGACGGGCGCAAAAACGACTAAAGCACCATTTGGTGCGCATTCGAGCATTTTCGAGCGTTGGGGGGACGACGACATGCGGATCTTGTTGGTCGATGATCATCCCGTTTTTCGAAACGGGATGATGACCATGCTGAGCAACCTGTTCGACGGTGCCGACATTATCGAAGCCGGGGATGCAGCTGTCCTGACACGGGAATTGGGCACGGAGCCAAAGCCTGATTTGGTTTTGCTCGATCTCATCTTTCCCGGGTTTGACGCGCCGCGCGATTTTCCCGGCATTCGCCGCGCGCTTCCTTTGACGCCAATCGTGGTCGTCTCAATGATTTCCGATAGCAGCCTGATTGACGAAGTGATGAGCGCGGGGGCGAATGGATTTGTCTCCAAGTCGGCGCGGCCTGATGACATTTCGGCGGCATTCCTCGCGGTCATGGATGGCGAGTCCGTTATTCTCAGGGCATCCCGTGAATCCGGGCCGCATCCTGTCCATGAAGACGCATTAGGGACATTGACCAGCCGCCAGATCGAAGTGCTGCGCTATATCTGCAAGGGTATGTCGAACAAGGAAATCGCGCGCGAACTGGAAATTTCCCCATTCACGGTACGCATTCACGTTTCGGCGCTGCTCAAGTCTCTGGGGGTTTCGACACGGTCTGCTGCGGCGTCTTTTGCTGTCTCACGTGGGTTCGGGTGACCGGGACAGGGAATTAAGCAGCGCCGAACGCAATTGCGCGGGTCTGATCGGCTTATGAAGCAATGGGATTGTCAGGTCATCCGCAGCCGACCGCAATTCCTTTGATGTGTTGCCAGAGATCATCACCACCGCAAGGTCCGGATCCTGCGCCCGCAACGTCTTGACGACATCGATGCCTGACACGTCGACACTCAACTCATAGTCACAGATCAACACGTCATAATTCATGCTCTTGGCCCTATTCCAATCCTGAGATGTCTCGACCTGACAGCCCCAGCGCTCCAGAAGCAGTTTCGTGGCCTCGAGTGTGTCTGCATCGTCATCGAGCACGAACAAAGACGCGCCTTCGACAAGACCGACCGTCGCCGGGCGATCGTTCTGGCGGACGGTCGCGCCTGGCACGGTCACTATTTTGAAACCGCGAATGGAAAAGATAGAGCCTTTGTCTGGCACCGAGGATAAATGCACAGACAGTCCCAATTGATCCGCGACACGTTTCACAATTGACAGGCCAAGGCCAAGACCAGGCGTGGAACCAGACCCCATGCGGACAGTATCTAGCCGGGTAAATTCTGAAAAGACGCGGTTCTGATCGGCGAGCGCAATACCGGCGCCATTATCGACAATATCAATCGATAGCTCACCGCCCCGCCGGCGGCAGCCGACGAGCACGGTGCCGCCTTCGGAATGTCGAATTGCGTTGGATACGAGGTTTTGCAGCATCCGGCGCGTCAGCACTGGATCCGCGTCGACCCCAAGGCTGCTGGGCACCACGCGCAGCTCAACATTGCAGGCCTCAGCGACGAGCGCAAAATCGCGCGCGACTTCGCGAATAATGTCGGTTGGACGGAACACTTGCGTCCGAATATTGATGCCGCCCGTGTCGAGCAACGTCACATCGAGCAAGCTGTCAAAGAGCTTGGTCAACACGTCGAGCGATTGCCGCACGCGGGTTATGATTCGCTTTTCTTCTGCTTTGGTTTTTGCCTCGGGCAGGCTCTCGATAAATAGATTGATAGCGTGCAGCGGCTGGCGCAAATCGTGACTGGCCTGGGCCAGAAAACGCGACTTTGACAGATTGGCTTCTTCGGCTTCAGCTTTGGCCAATTCAATCTCTTCCGATTGTGCTCGAATGCTCTCGAGCAGACTGTCCTTTTCGATTTGCAGCTTGAAGGCGCGCAGCATGAAGTCATTGATCTTACGCGCGAGTGAAACCAGGACAACGATATAGGCGAAGATCAATCCTCCCGAGATCAATCCGTTCGTACCAGGTTCGAACAGGTAGCGCGCCGCGAGCGGTGTCATGCCAGGAATGATAGACGCATAGCATGTGATCAAACGCATGCCCTGCGTGCCGACGGCGCTGAGCGACATGCCGCCCATCACAAAGGTCAAGAAAATCTGCTTGGCCGGCTCGCCTGACGGAAACAGGCAAAACCCCGCAAACCCCCACATGCAGCCGACGAAAATGGCGGAGACATCGAACTGTCGACGCACCGCAATAAATTCAGCGTCGTGCCACTCGCTCTTGGCATATCGGCGCGCCAGAGACATCTGAAACAAGATTGCGCCGCTGATCAAAACGAAGAAGAACAATGAGCGCCAAACCGGCACCGAACTCGCCATGACAAAAGCAACAAGCCCTGCGACGAAAATATGCATCGCACTTGCGATCAGGTTTCGATCCAGCAGCATACGTAAAGCATGGCGATCAAGCCGAATGTCCGCATCCAACTGAGGTGGCGAGAGCTTTAACATGGTCCCCGTGTTTCGCTTCCTGTCGAAAAGGTATTGCACAAAAGGTCGAAACTAGAAATTCGATCGGAGAACACGATGAAAGATTGCGTGTCGGATTGGGGACTAAATCCGCGGCGTAGTCCATCTGAGCTAGTTGCGTTCTTATGTGCCATCATGATCGAATGCGTGGGATCGCACGCAAACAAGGATCGTTCGAATGAAGAGGCTTCTGGGAATAATCATATTAAGTCTGGTCATGGGCTTTGGCGCATCGCAACCATCATTGGGCTCGCCTGACGGCAAATGGTTTGAAAAAGCGATGGCAGGCAACAGAATTGCGCAACGCCATATCGCAGAAGGTTTTGAGCATGGCTTTAATGGGTTTCCCAAAAGCCTGGTATTTGCGCGAAGATGGTATGCC
>JBCCDZ010000283.1:0-4058 GCA_039030525.1 Pseudomonadota bacterium
CGCTGACTTAGCGACCTCGCCTTTGAGCAAAGGCGATGTCACTGACAGACAGTGATGGCTTGCATGTGCAAGCGTATACATCAGCTGCTCGCGAATATTAGTGTATGAGCAAATCAAAATCGTGGGTTGGGAAAATCGTGCCCATAGCATGGATTCAAATGCGCCGCCCCGCGCGCGGCGTTGAAAAGCAGACAGGCTGACAATGGAATATTTACTACGCAGGCGCTCACCATTCGGTCCGTCCGCTTCGCAATAGTGAACGCTAGGCGGTGCGAGGAACGACCCCAACTGTTTCAAGCCAATCCCATGCACGTCGCGATAGGAGTCTACCAGCACATAAAAGTCGAGCATCTTTCCTGACGCTTCGCCGGCTCGAAGACTGGATCCATAGAACAGGAGTGCTTTTTCGGCGCTCCCATGTTTGCGGCGAATTTCCGCAACGAGGGCTTCGGCGCGGCTTCCGATCGGGCGCTGTTCCTGTTCAATAATTTGCTTCAGTTGCGCAATTTGAGTCTGGGTTTTCATCGAATGAACTCCAGATCCGGTGAGACAGACACTCTAAAGGTTTGATCTTTCGGCATAGGCAACTCTTCGCCATCAAGAATAACTGGACCGTCCGTCTTGAAGACCATTTCTGAGCAGCCTTCGCTGGTCAAGCCATGGCTTTCCAATGATCGCGGCGCGCCGCCCAGAACCGCTTTTGCAATCCCGAGGCGCAGACGGCGAATTGGCCATGCGGCGTAGGTGACTCCAATCGGCGCGCTGCCGCGCCCCCAAAACGGGCTCAATCCGAGGCTCAGTTCCTTGAACGTAGAGAAGATCGAAAACGCTTGTTGCGATGGACATTCAGAAGTGCTGGCGGTCATGCGCGTGAACTGAGCGGGACGAACCAAAGGCAATCCATCTGAAAACGTCGTCGATCTCGGGAACAGAGCAAGCTGCATAATCGCGCGGCTGATTGAGACCATTCCGCGTCTCTTCCCGTGCAGATTGTCTTGCGTATACAACATCAAACGCGCCAAGGACCCCGTAGAGAGCAAGAACCCGACAAAAGGGGTTTTTGTCTCGGACGTTTCGATTAGCAATCCTTGATGCGTCGCTATTTCCGGACGGGCGGTACGCTGTTTGCGCTGATCAAGTTGTCGCTTCAGGGCGTCAGCGTCGACCTGTTTCAGGCCGAAAACCTGATGCGCAAGATTTGTGCTTCCACCCGGCAGAATGGCCAAACGGGGAAGAGGGAATCCGGCTAGGTTCTCCGCATAGCAGGCCGTGAGCGCAGCCAGGACAGTGCCATCACCCCCTTCGACATAAATCGTATCAGCGCCTTGCCGGATGAGCGGAGACAGCGTCTCTTCAAGCGGCGTTTGACCATCAAAATTGACGATCGGGATGTCTCCATAATCCACCGCGATACGCGTCAGAACGGAGCCCTGCATGTTCACTTTGTGACTCTTGGGATTGATTATGAAAACCGGCGATTGCGTCATTTCACCCGCTCTACATTGAGATTGAGATGAATTCCCAATCCCAATAGCAGCAAAATAGGAAGACCGATCGCCATGGGGAGCGAGATGCCACCGCTTTCGGCCACGGTTTTCAAGACGCCATCGAAAATGAAATATCCAAACCCGACGGCAATTCCAATCATAAGACGTCGATCGCCCGTTTGACGACGCCCTAGGGCTTGCATCAATGGAACAGCGACCAGAACAAACCCGATCGCAATAATCGGCATGGTGAGGCGGTCAAAAAACCAGACCAGGTAAGCGGTCGACGGGCGAACGCCGGAGCCCCTGAGTTGCGACAGACCATACTGATCGCGAAGCGACAAATTGCGAGGGGACGTGCCCAGCTTTTGTAAGGTCACGGGAGTCTGATCAGTTCGCCAAGTTTCGAGCGCGGACGTTTCAGAATAATCGAGGCTTACGCTGTGGGCGTTGCGCAACGCCCAGCTGCTTCCTACGAAGCGGGCGCTCTCGGCATAAGTAATCGCGGATATTTTGCCGGCGCCATCGCGTTGGTAGACGACCACATCGGATAATTCTGTCCCTTGCACGCTGCCAAGTTCAACAAAGGAATTCGCATCTGCAATCCATAAGGATCGCGGTTTTCCGGCGTCTTCTTCCATGAACGCGTCCGAGCCTAACCAGTTTTCGAGGGTTGAAACCGTTCGTGGCAAGGTTTGGTCAATTGCAAGCAGAGAGGCGACTGAAATGATCAAAACGGTCGGGACAAGCGCTCTGATCTGCATCAGCGGTGAGATGCTCATTGATACAAACCCGACCAATTCCTGGCGGCGGATAAGCGAAAGAAATGTCAGAAGCAGGCTAACAAACAGCGCAAACATGAAGATGCGATCATACAGTGACGGCAAGCGAAGAAGTGTATATTTCAACGCGTCCAAGGCGGTTGAATCATCCGGAAGAATGTCTGCCGCACCAATCGAGTCGACCACGCTCAACAGGGCCAGCAACGCGAATGTCGTGACGCACCAACGGGCCAGAAACAATCTAGCGAAATACCCACGGACCAGTTTCATGAAGCTGAACGCTCTGGATCAGACCGCGTGCCCGAGAATTTCGGCAATCGAATTGCCGGAATAGCGGATAAAGGCGGTTGAGCCATCGTCATCGCACTGCGCAAATACAGCGCCGCGGCGCATAGACCCACCAGCGCAATCACGCCCCAACTGCCAGCCCAGGCAGGGACCGCGCCGTCTAGCGCCAGTGACTTGGCGAGCTCAAGCAATTGTTGGATTGCGATCAAGGTGACGAGGCCGATTAGGATCGCATTTGAGGGGGGATTACGGCCATAACTCAGGCCGAACGGAATCGCTATCAGAGGCAGAATCAAGATCAATACGAAGCGCGCCAATTGATCATGAATCGACACCAGGGCTTCCATCGGAACAATCTTATCATTAATGGCTTGAGGCGCCGCGCTTGCCGGCCCCCACAATTCCCACAATGTGAGCTCTCGGACATCTTTGCCGCGCGCGCGGAATTGGGTGAGTGACTCTGGCGGACGCCATTTCAAAGCGTCGAAATCTACTCGCGAACTCAATGTCTGATCTGCGCGTAAATCTGCCCCCATGCCGGTTTCAAGTTGAATTTCTGAAATCGTGCCACCGTTACGCACGAGGGTGCCTGTCGCGGCGGAGATTATCCGCTGATCACCACTGGGCAAACGTTCGAGTATGAAAGAGCTCGTTAGAGCACCCGTGCTCAGATCGACTTTTTCCGTCCAGACGGTCCAGTCTTCAGCCTCGACAAACTTACCTTCCATGAACACGGTTTCAATGCTGGATTCCGCGATGGAATTCACCAGGCTTCGATACTCATAGCGTGACAGCGGTTGCAAAATTCCTGATGTTATCAGTAAGGCGCTGGCTAATAAGACGGCCATGATCATGAAGGGCTTGGAAATCATGAACAGTGATTTTCCCATGCCCCAGACGGCAACCAATTCGCCGCTGCGACTGATGCGGCTGACGGTGATCAAAACGGCCAGAAAGAATGCGGCGGGAATTCCAATTCCTGCATAATGGGGCACCAGATTGGCAAGCATATAAACCGCTTCACCAAAATTGCCGGGAGAGCGCGACACCAGATCAGCAATTCGCAATAGACGCTCCAGCAGCAGGATGCCGACCACGAGCAAAAGCAGCCCGCTAAATACGCGCATACATTCGCCAAAAATATATCGCTGAATACGCTGCATACGGACGATTAGCTCACTTTTCGAATCTGTACACCTGTTCATTTTGCGATCGCGTAAACGCCTGGAACACGAAAACTTGATTGCGATTGCTGATTTTCTGCCTACTTTTTGACACGAGTAGACGAGAAGAAGCGTCATGTTCCATCGCTTTATCACCTTGGCTTTGATTGCCGGCTCTTCAATTGCGGTCGCGCAAACCGAGCTGGATATCCGTGACTATGAAGCCGCTGCGACATGTGTCCCGG
This sequence comes from Pseudomonadota bacterium, assembly GCA_039030525.1. Lineage (GTDB taxonomy): Bacteria > Pseudomonadota > Alphaproteobacteria > Caulobacterales > Hyphomonadaceae > Henriciella. The sequence continues at coordinate 3,966 of JBCCDZ010000283.1, forward strand.
GGTCCGGTCAAGTGCAGGTCACCGTTGAAGGTGTCATGGCGGGCGGAATTCTCGCCGTCGAACTATATCGCCCGAGCAAACGGGACTTCTTGA
>JBCCDZ010000284.1:0-4044 GCA_039030525.1 Pseudomonadota bacterium
GGATAGAACCAATCGAGGGCAGAAAAGCTTGATTTTTTAGCTCAACCATCAACGCTTTATGGATAGAGTTGGAACGGGGTCGACGCTTCTCGCCAGGCATTGAGGTCTTTTGACAGCTGACGTTCCAGGTCGTCTGATGTCGCGTTCGCGTCATCGACCCACAGCCGAAGCTCGTCCGAACCGTTGATAATATCAATCGCTGGATGACCTTCAGTATACTCGTATTTGAAATCGAGCCCGCGCCAGATTGGATAATCCGGGTAGAGATTGCGGATGGCCTTGAAGGCCAGCGCCGTAACCCGCCAGGATTTAAACTGCTCAGGATCGTAGAAGGACAGCTCGGCGTGGATCTGAAACCCTTCGCACAACTCGCCGGAATGCTTGTGAAAGGTTGGCTCAAACCAGGCGGGGCGCAGTTTACATCCGCGCAGCCAATCCGGCGCCAGGCGCTGCATCTCGGCGATGATATTGTTTGCGTTCAAACCCGGCGCGCCAATCACTTCCAGGGCGCGCGTGGTGCCGCGGCCTTCAGAGAGCGTCGTCCCTTCCACCATGACCGAACCGCCATAGGCGCGCGCCATGTTCAAGCTCGCCGCATTGGGGCTGGGATTGATCCAGGGGCGCTCGGCGATGGGCCAGCCAAAGCCCGGGCCGTTTGACGGCGAATACCCTCGCATCTCGATGACTCGATAGTCGACATCCAGTTTCTTGTGATCGACATACCAGGCCCCAAGCTCGCCCATGGTCATGCCGTGCACCATCGGAAATTCCGCGCCGCCGACAAAGCTCTCCCAGCCTGGACGCAAAGTCAGACCATCAATCGGACGTCCCGCTGGGTTCGGTCGATCCAGGACCCAAACCGATTTGCCACATTTGGCAGCCTCTTCGAGCACATAGAGCAGAGTGGTGGCATAGGTGTAGACCCTGCAGCCAAGGTCCTGCAGGTCGTACAGCACAACATCGAGTGGTTCGAACATGCGTTCCGTGGGGCGGCGGTGCTCGCCATAAAGCGAGAAAATTGGGATATCGAGATCCGGATCGCGATAGTCCTCGGTCTCGATCATATTGTCTTGCTTGTCGCCGCGCATACCGTGTTGCGGTCCCAGAGCACACGTCACGTTGAGATCATCGAGCGCCGAGAGCGCGTAAAGCGAATGGTCCAATGACGCTGTCACGGACGCCGGATGCCCAACCAGGCCCACGCGTCGATCAGACAGGCGACGGCGAAGGCTGTCCTCCTGCAATAAGCGGTCAATCCCAAACAATATGCTCATGCTTTAATCCAGATTGATTTGAAAAGTTTCGGGGCGGTGAAAGTCCGGACGCTCGCCCAAGTGATAGAGTGCCCAATAAGACCGGGTATCATCATTGGTCTGCAATATCGCTGCCGGTCCGAGCCGGATTTGTCCAGCTTCAAATTCGGAAGGCAGCGTCGCGAGGTGCGCGACCAATGCGACTTTGTCTGGCGAACGTGTAGTGGCGATATCAAGCGGGTCGCAGGTGAGATCCGAGCCACCTGCGCGATAGCTTTCGAACTGATATGCCGCCCAATCGCCATTCGCCGCGAAATTGAATTCCAGATAGCTGTCGGCATTACCAGCGCGAAGGAAGACTTCGAAACAGGTTTGCTTCCACAGCTCATCCCGGCGCGCACCACCGTCATCCGGAGGTAGGCAGATGTTTGAAAGATCACCCGTCAGGGCATAGCGAAGTGTCAGCCCTCGCGCGACACGCGCCACCTGGAACGAAATGCGCAGGCTTGCATCACACGGATGCGCGGCGTGACTCACAAGTTCGATGGGCTGAGCCAGAACGCATCCTCATTTGGCAACAAGGCTGTTTAGCTATCTGATTCAGCGCGTCTTGTAGACCCTCGGTCAGCCTTGCGGTGTGTTGTCTTCCGGCTTGAGCGGCAAAGCGCGTGGAATTGGCGGCTTTCGGCTGCCAGCTTTTGCGGCTGCAGCTTCAGCTTCGCGACGCAGCTTTTCTTCATCATCGATCAAACGGCGGTCGACATAATCGGAACAGAGTTGGATCAACTCGTCTTGTTTGTCCTGGAAGAAGTGATTGGCGCCGGGAATGCTTGCGCGATCAATGCTTTCACCTTTCTGGATGCGAACTTTGGTCAATGCACGTTCAACATCAGAAGGTTTGGAAATCGAGTCATTCTCACCCGAAATGATCAGGCCAGATGCCGGGCAGGGCGCGAGGAAGCTCAAATCATAATGATTGGCGGGCGGCGCGATTGCCAGGAAGCCGTCAATTTCTGGGCGGCGCATCAGCAGCTGCAATGTGATCCAGGCACCGAAAGAATATCCAGCGCACCAGACATAGCGCGGGCTCTCGGTCAGGTTTTCAACATAGTCGAGTACAAAGGCGGCGTCTTCGAGCTCGCCAACGCCTTGATCATAGACGCCCTGCGACCGGCCAACGCCGCGCGTGTTGAAACGAAGGACACCAAACCCTTTTTGCTCGAACATCTGATACAGTCGGATGGTGATCGGGTCTTGCATACTGCCCCCTGCACGCGGGTGCGGGTGCAAGATCAATGCAATAGAGGCGCCTTCATAAGGCGGCGGTGTGTAACGGGCTTCGATCCGGCCCTGAGGGCCTTGAATGAGCATTTCAGCCATGCGGTTTGTCTCGCTTTCTGGCGGTAAAAAAGTGTCGAGCCGGGGCTATAGCGAATCTCAACCGGCAAATGCAAATTTTTCTGCAGGCGAGATCAGGCTTGCATCCCGTGACCTGGTGTGCAAATAACTTTGAAAAGCAAAGTGAAGAGTGTTTTAGGATGAATTTTCGAGCCATGAGCATGCTGATTGCAGCGACTTTCGTCGTCACCGGAACCACGTTTGCGGATACCGGCAATGATCACGCTCACCCACTATCCTTCATGTTTGGCGAATGGGTGGGGGAAGCATCCGGGTATACCCAGTCTGGCCCTTTTGCGATCACTCAGACCGAACGGGTCGGTCCAATGCTTGATGGGGATGCAGTGGTGATAGAGGGACGCGGCTATGCTGAAACCGGTGAAACCATGTTCAATGCATTTGCGGTGGTTTCGCAAACTGCGGCCGAAGGTGGTTGGGAAATGCGCAGCTACGCACAAGGTCGCGCAGGAACCTTTCCCTTCGAGCTAACTGATACAGGCTATATTTGGAGTGTCCCCGCCGGACCGAATGCGAGCATGGTGTATACGGCGACCTTCGATGACGACGTCTGGCAGCAAATTGGAGAGTACACGCCAATGGATGGCGAGCCGCGCCAGACCTTTCAAATGACCCTGACGCGCACATCACAAACAGATTGGCCCGCCAGCAATCCGGTTTCACCTAATCTTGCAGAGTGATTTAGCCGTTCTGAAGCTTGTAAAACTCGCGGCGCAGCTCCGCTTCTTCATCCGTCACAATCGTTTCGACCGCTTCCAGGCGTGATTTAAGTGCGTGGATTTGGGCCTGAGACTCTTCAAGGTCCTGCTTCAGCCGTGAAATTTCTTCGGATCTTCGCTGATGCGAGCGTCTTCGCGATCGCGGGGCACAGCCCCAGTTTCCGCCGCGGCCAGCAAACATGAAGACCATAAATGGAATGACCATCCACAAAACCCATGCATTGTCGCCCATTCTAGTTCTCCTTTTTGCTTATTATTGAATATCGATAAATTCTGCGAAATGTCAAGGTTTCGGGAAAACAAACCCAAAGGCCAAGCGGGGTTGATCCGTGCGAGAATGATTATATCACCCGGCCATGATCTATGCCGATTACAATGCCACGGCGCCTTTGCGCCTCGAAGCCCGCGAAGCCATGCTTGCGGCGCTCGATGTGGGCGCCAATCCATCCAGCGTGCACGGGCCGGGGCGCGCCGCGCGTAAGCTTCTGGAAACGGCTCGCAGCCAGGTCAGTCTGGCCATTGGTGCGCGGACGCAGGATGTGATTTTCACCAGCGGGGGCACTGAGGCGAATGCTCTGGCATTGACCGGCGTCACCGCGCAATTGGACGGCAAGTGCACGCTTCTGGTCTCGGCGATCGAGCACGAAGCGGTCATA
>JBCCDZ010000285.1:0-4044 GCA_039030525.1 Pseudomonadota bacterium
AGCGCAGCAGAAGCGTTCAGGATGGAATTGAATGTTGTCAGAACGGCCGCTGCAAGAGCCGCCGCAAAAGCGCCCGACAGGATAGGGGGCAGAATATCGCCAACGATCATGCCATAGGCCGCGTCACCGACATCGCCATAAAGCTTATATGCGACAACGCCCGGAACGACGGCGATGATTGGCACGATCAGAAGACGGATACCAGCAGCAGCAAGAATGCCTTTGCGGGCCTCTTCGACGGTTGGGGAGGCCATCGCGCGCTGTGTTATGGTTTGATTGGTGCTCCAGTAAAAGATTTGAATGAAGATCATACCCGTCAATAGGGTGTGCCAGGGGATCGGGGTTTCGCTGCCATCTTCCAACGTATTGCCAATGAACATGTTCATCCGTTCCGCTGGCACGCCCGAGAAATCCCAATTGATCGCATTCAAGGCCAGGATCACAACCAGCACAGCGAGGGACAGGATCAGGACGCCGCTATACGTATCCGACACCGCCACCGCGCGCAGTCCACCAAGGATGGCATAAAGCGCGCCGACAATCGCGAACGTGATCGACATGATGAATATGGTTGAATCAACTTCGACCGGTGTCCCTGCGAACAGACGTTCGCCAAACAAGCCGGAAAAGTCTGCCCCTGTCGTCGACTTGAGGAAGAGGGATCCGCCATAAAGAATGGCCGGCAGGAAAATGAACAAATTGCCGAGTAAAAAGAGAACTGAAATCACCGCGCGAATATGCTTGTTGTCATACTTGCGCTGCAGCAATTCCGTCGTCGTGGTGCAATTGTTGCGATAATAAATCGGGATGAAAACATAGGCGAGAATGAGAAGCCCGACTACCGCGGCCAGTTCCCACCAGGCCAGCAGCAGCATCTGGTTGCCATTCATTCCGACCAATTGATCGGTCGACAGATTGGTCAATGTGATCGACCCGGCGACGAAGTACCAGCTCAAGCCGCCATTTGCGAGAAAGTAGTCATGATCTGAGCCTCGATCACCTGACGGGGCATTGCGACAGCTGAGATAGGTCAAAAACCCAATCACGGCCGTAATGAAAAAGAAGATGCCAACCTGGAGCGTATTCATACCCGCGTTTCCCCGATGATATTTTTGTTATGTTTGGTGGTATGTCAGCGCGAAGTCACCCCCGCGCTGACACAAAGTACGCTTCCAGGAGGATTGAGAAGCGTACGACGTCCCCTGTGCGCGCCCACTTGGTAGAGAGCGGGCGCGCGCAGGTGCGCGACACTAGTAGGACGCGCGAACGCCGAGCTGATAACGAGATCCGGTGTCTGAGTAAGTCAGGAACCGGTTCTCGAAGCGCGAGAAGTCCCGAGTATCTTCGTCGGTGATATTGATCCCTTCGAAGAAGATCTGGAACGTATCGTTGACGTCGTAAGATGCCGAGAAGTCCAGTTGACCAAAGGCTTCGCGTTCTCTCGGTTCAGAGAAGTTTGAGAAGCATTGGAACAGGAACTCGTCGCGATAATTGTAAGCGAGACGGGCGGAGATTCCGTCCTTCTCATAAAAGCCGCTTACATTCAGAGAATTTGGCGACAGACCGTTATAGTCACAGTCAGATGCGCCAGAGTTTGGATCGCGATTGATGTTGCTGGTCACATAGGTGTAGTTCGCAGCAGCGCCGAGACCATCCCATGGCTCAGGCAATTGATCGAACGTGCGCTGATACGCAATCTCGAGGCCTGTGATAGAGCCGGTCTCACCGTTCCGTGTCCGTGTATCCTGGAAGTCGACATCGACCAGAATTGGATCCGGTCCAGTCGGGTTCTGCGGGTTGCCCGCTGGAATTTCGACCTGTCCTGCAACGGGGAGCGTCTGGGCTTCCAGGAAGTTCTCGAAATCCTTATAGAAAGCCGCAATCGAGAAATAGCTGACATCGTCAAAATACCACTCGAAAGATGCATCCCAGTTCGCGGATTCAAACGCTTCCAGCTGCGGGTTGCCGCCGCCAGAAACCGGGGCGTTAGAACGTCCGCCGAAGGTGTTGCTCACACCGAGGGCGGTCAGGGTCGGACGTGTCACGGTTTGCGAGTAGCTGAACCGGACGACCGTGTCCTCCGTTGGCTCCAGCTTGATGTTCGCTGAAGGTAGGAAGTTGATGTAATCGTTTGAAACCGAAACAGCTGTGGTTGGGCCAAAGTCGATCAGCAATTGCGTATCACCTGGTGTTTCCCGGAATTGCAGAACCGGTTGATCAAAGCCGCTCGATACCAATTCAGTCTGCGCCAGACGGAAGCCGAAATTCGCCGACCATGGCAAGTCTCCGCCAAAGTCACCTTCCCATTCTGTATTGGCATAGAATGACGTGATCTGCTCTTCGACACCAAAGCTTCCACCTGGATTGAACTCAGGGGTGTAGAAGCCGAAGACGGAATTGCCTGCCGCATCGCGACGGGCGATCAAGTCGGCATCATTGGCGGCCCGCTCCGCACCGGTCAAACCGTTTCGGTTTGGATCAGTGATGTTGGCTGTATCATTCAACTCTGCAAACGCGTCGGCAATTGAGAAGCCGAGAATTTGCGATGGCACTTGCCCCGATCCGGAAACGCCGTCGAGGAAGCCGTCAAATGAGAATGGCGACAGAATACCAGCATTCTGAAGCGCAACATTATAGCCGCAATAGGCACAGAAAATGTCGCCACCTTGTGTTGGTGAGAAGTTGGTGAAATTGTCACGTGTCTTCTCGCGGTCGGTATAGCTGGCGCCAAAGCCGATGGCTGCAAGCGGTCCACGATTGATGTCCCACTTACCATTGGCCTGGAACTCAAGCACGTCGTCTTCCACCATATTGCGTTCAACGTTTACGAAGTGCAGGCGTTGGATCGACGTGTCGGTCAAACCGGACAGGTTCGTGATGGTTGAGATACCATCGCTATTCGGCAACTCGATCAGTGGCGAGGTTGGTGCCAATGCACCAATCACGATAAACGGATTTGTGCCGTCGCGCTGAGCGTTCGATGCAGAAACATCGAAATCGAGTGACAAAGCGTCTGAGACTTCCCATTCGAGGTTTCCGCCAATCTGATATGTTTCCGCCAAACGATTATTGGACGTCACCACATTGTCGTTCTGTGACAGGCCGACGGTCGCTGCGATCGCAGGGTTGCGCGTTGCGAAGTCTTGGCCAGGTCGGCTGAACGAAACGACGGTTCCGTTTGCATCGATAACAGGATCGATGAAAGGCGGGCTGAAGAAGCCTGAGAATTGAGTCGCAAATGACTGGACGTCAAACTCAGAGTACAATCCATCAATTGTGAACGTCATGCGATCATTCGGACGGAATTGAGCTGCGCCGTTCAGGGTCAGGCGTTCGCGATCCTGGATATCGCGGTTATGCACAACCTGTTGTTGGACGCGCGCGCCATCAGCCAGAGCGCCGACCGTGGTCAGGCCTGAAGAGCTTTCAGGGGCGAGGACAGCAGGGTCGCCGCTGCGCAGCGCAAAGCCATTGGTGAACGAGCTGTCCTCCTGCACCGCACGATCTGAGAAAGACGCGCCAGCCAGGAAGCCAAATGTCCGGTCTTCGTTCGTCCAGGAACCGACAGCAGTAAGATCAGGGCTGACCTCTTCGCGTAAGGTATCATAGGTTCCGGCAACCGAAGCCGTGAAGCTCTGGCCTGGGCGATCGAATGGGCGCGCTGTGACAATGTTCACCGTCGAGCCAATACCACCTGATTGCAGGTTCGGCGTCGCAGTCTTGAACACTTCGGCGCGCTGAATGATGTCAGAAGACAGCACATCGAATGAGAATTCGCGACCATCATTATCCGTCGCAATTGTACGTCCGTTCAGCAGCACCGTGTTGAATTCGGGTCCAAGGCCACGAACAGTAATGAACTGTCCTTCGCCGCCGCTGCGATCAATCGCAACACCGGTGATCCGTTGCAGAGATTCGGCGACATTTGAGTCTGGGAATTTGCCAACGTCTTCGGCAGATACTGCGTCGACAATTTGATTGGAGTCCCGCTTGATATCGAGCGACGCTTTCAAGCTTCCACGAATACCTTTGACTGTAACGGTC
>JBCCDZ010000286.1:0-4039 GCA_039030525.1 Pseudomonadota bacterium
AGATGCCGCTTATGCTGAGCTTTGGCTGCCAACCGGCGCCACGGGGCCAAAATATCTCCTGTTCAAGAATTTCGACGTCTACAAAGCGTATAATCGGTCAGATAGCTATGCCTTCTCTGTCGGCCTGCTGACGGACGGCGTTGTCGGCAAAACCGGGCCGGTCGCTGCCTGGCCGACGGAGCTGGAATTGCTGACGCGGCGCGATATCATGCTGCTACAAGACAATCTCAACCGGCTTGGATTTGGCGCGGGTGCGGTAGATGGCATTGCAGGCCGCGGCACAAAAGGCGCGTTGCGGCGGTTTCAGAAAGCCAATGGCATTGTTCCAGCCGATGGTTACCCCACCACGATCGCTCTCGATCAGGTCATAGCCGCCGGCTAGGCGTCTATCTGGTCGGCTTCTCCAACCCCTGGTTCGATGGCTTTCCAGGCGAACAAAGCCATCGAGATCAGCAACCCGACACAGATCCAGAACGGCAAAGACGGGTCAACGAATTCATATAAGAACAAGCCGAATAGCGGCGTGATGATATAGCCCATGCCATTGGCTGAAATGACCAGACCCGCAACATTGCCTTGCAATTGCGGTGACACGGCGAGCGAGGCGCCACTGGAAAAGCCCGGCCGCGTCAGACCCTGGCCAATGCCGAGGAAGAATTGCGCAAAAATCAATGTGGCGAAATCCTGAGCGGGGATCAGGATCAGGGCGCCAATCAGCAATGGGAAACACCCGGTAATCATCAAAGTCTTGTTCTTGAGCTTCAATGTCGGAATCAGCACCAATTGCGCCGTCATCACGGCCATCGCTCCGACCATGAAAGCGGGTCCGGTATATTTCGCAGCGTCTGCGCCAGTGACATTCAACTTATCCATGACCGCAAACACAAACACTTGGGTCAGGATGCCGGTGACCAGTGACAGCGTCACCGCATAAGCCAGGAACGGCAACACATTGCGGGAGCGCCACAAGCCGATGGCGCCCGGAATAGTCTCGATCTTTGTCGCGTCCTGAACCGGCTCGCGATTCTCCGGCAGGAAGTTCCAAAGCAAGATGGACATCACGCCGGCCATGATGCTGGTGATCAGCATCGGACTGAGCAACCCGTAACTCGCCACGAGGACGGCGGCGAATGCGGGGCCCACCACTGTCCCGAAACTAAATCCGGAGGTTACAAACGCGATCTGGCTTTGCCGTTCGCCGGGATCCGTCCGGTCGGCGACATAGGCTTGTGCCGACGGACTTGAGCCTGACCCGATCAGGCCAAACACGGATCGCGACAAAGCGAGACAAGCAAAAATGGCGAATGGTGCGGTGATCCACTCTGAAATTGCCGCCCAGGACGACAATAAAAGCAGGAACATTGAGAGCGAATAGCCCGCTAAGCCGAATGAAGCGATGCGGCGACGCCCATACTGGTTCGACCGTTTGCCCCAGAATGGCGACGAGAGCGACCAACACAGGGCCGAAAGCGAGAAAATCGCGCCAGCCATCCAGTCTGGCAATTCCAGCGTCCGGGTCAGCGGCGGAATCACAGCGGCAATCAGCATTGTATTGCCTGCGCCGATCGCCATCAGAGAGAAGAAAAGCAGAAAAAACGCCCCACGCCGATTGGGCTGAGGTGTCGTTTCCGGGGCGGGCGTTTCCACGTTCATGCGCCCTCTTTGAGCCGATACGTGACAAAATCAAGGCTCAGAGATTGGCTTTTTCGCGGTTGCAACCGGTTCGAAAGGAAATTCTGAAAAAGTGGCCCTGTTAGAGTGAGTTTTTCCCGCCATGATTCAATTGCTCGGATTTGCGATCGTCTTGCTGGTTGTGTCCGGCGCGCTGCTGGTCAGCGGCGGCCCCGCCGTATTTGCGGCTTTGCCCTTCGAGCTGGCTTTGATTGGCGGCGCCGCCATTGGCACGGTGATGATCGGTAATTCCGCACCTGTTGCAAAAGCCGCCTTTGTCGGTTTTGGACGCGCTTTGCATGGCGCAAAATGGTCGAAAGATGATTATGCGGGCCTACTGACCCTTATGCACGAACTCACGCGGCGCGCGCGCCGTGGCGGCATTGTCGCCATCGAGCGCGATATTGAGGCCCCTGATGCGTCAAACCTGTTCGCGACGCAGCCGCGCCTGCAACAAGATCCGCAAGCGGTTGGATTGATCTGCGACAGTTTCCGCCTTCTGGCGTTGGATCCTGGCATGCGGGACCAATCGGTGTCCTTCCTTCAGGACACAGTCGGCGAGATTGTTGAAGAGCGCCATCGCGCCGTCACCGCTTTGCAGACGCTGGCAGACGCCCTGCCCGCACTCGGCATTGTCGCGGCGGTGCTTGGCATCATCAAGACGATGGCGATGATTGATCAATCCACGGCTGTGCTCGGCGAAATGATTGCAGCGGCGCTCTTAGGGACGTTTCTCGGCGTGTTTCTGGCTTATGGTCTGGTTGGGCCGATCGCCAACCGGTTCGGTCAAATCGTCGAAGAAGAAGCCATTTATCTCGACACGATTGCCCGGATCATCACGGCATATGCGCAAGGCACAGCCCCCCGGACAGCGATTGAAATGGCCCGCGCCAGCCTTCCCGTGGCGCTGCGTCCTGATATAGCCGACGTCGACTCGCGCCTGAAGATTGTCCGACTGGAACAAAAGAGACAAGTGGCTTAGGTCTCCCAACGTTGATCGCTCGCAATGACCGCTTTGGGTTGAGGAGACATTGGTGCGCTGACGGTCGCTTTGTGCTACGCACCCGGTGCGCGCGAAGAAATCCACAATATCCGTGACAATTAGGGTCGTAAAATCGCCCACCCGACAGCGGTGGAGGGTAACCGCCGGACGCGCACCTTGATTTTCCGCTTTAGGTCAGGAGGGGACATTGGTGCATTTTGCGCCCCTAGCACTGCCTCCTTTATTCACGCTTTGCCCAGCTTGACTGGGCAATCCATCGCCCGATGTCACGGCGCGCACGGGAGCGATACGTCCGCTCCCGATATCGCCGTGAGTCTGGGGGCTGGGCCCTCGGATCAAGTCCGAGGGAGCGTGGAGGCGGGGACCACGTCTTCTTTGGGTCAGGAAGAGACGAAATTGATCACACGGCACCTTACTCACTCGCTCATCCCGGCGCAGGCCGGGATCTGGCGCAACGATTCCGTAAGCAGCGCAAGAGATCCCGGCCTGCGCCGGGATGAGCGAGTCTGGGGTTAAGCCACACAAGCTAAGGTCCCCTCCGACGCCGACAGCAGACGTTCGCTCTGGCTCAGTGGGACCCATCAACTTCTTCGCTCGCGGCCAATGCCTCGGCTTCTCGTAGTAGGTTTATCCAGAGGTCGAGCTCTTTGTCTTCGATCGGTAATTGGAGTTCCGTGGCTCGTTGCCTCAAACTATCTAGCGCAGGGTCTTCGATCTCACATGAGATGAAATCATCGAAATCCCATTCGCCACCGGTGTCATTGATGAAGCCTCTCAGATAACCTGCCACCTCACCTGCAGAGCGTTTTGTAGGCCGTTCAAATGGCATCAAAACCAGCTTAAGAATGATCACGATAGGAACGATGATAATGCCGGCGGCGATGCCTATGACGTTCCGCCAAAGCGGGAATGATGGGTTAAAAAAGACAAAGTTCATTTCGTCCGATACCAGCAAAACACAGTCTCGGCCAACGTCTGCTTTGACGCCGAAAGCAGACATCGGCTTCGGGTCAACATGAGACACTGGTGGATTTGGCGTCCCAAGCACCGCCTCTGTATTCACGCTTTGCCCAGCTTGACTGGGCAATCCATCACCCGATGTCACGGCGGTCACGGGAGCGATATGTCCGCTCCCAATATCGCTGTGAGTCTGGGGGCTGGGCCCTCGGATCAAGTCCGAGGGAGCGTGGAGGATGGAGGCGGGGAACACGTCTGTAGCCTGTCGAAGGATAAAGCGCCGTGCTTCCCCTCGCCCTTCGACAGGCTCAGGATGAGGCTAATAGGCGACCGCTTTCCTGACGCACGTCAGGACCCATGGCGGTTGAGTGCAGCAACCAGCCGCCATGGGTGCCAGCTTTCGCTGGC
>JBCCDZ010000287.1:0-4038 GCA_039030525.1 Pseudomonadota bacterium
CGGACGCGCCGTTCGAGGGTCTCGCCTTGATAGGTGAAACAGATTTCAGCACCCTGGGCGGCGAGTTGTTGGGCAATGCCCCATGCGATGGAGTTCTTGTTCGCCACACCCATGATGATGCCCCGTTTGCCTGCCATCAGATTGCCGGTCGGCATGTCTCCAAAATCGGCCATGTTCGAGGGCTCCTTGCTCTTAATTCTGTTGAGGAGAGGGCTATTCGCGCCCGGCATTGGCGTCAAGCGATGGTGTTGTCCCAAACTTGGCGCGCACCCGGCATGGAAACTGCACTCCGAATCATATCGTTAATGGAAATTAACCAGCCTGGAGTCGATTTTGATCCTGATCCGTGCGCTCTCAATCGTGCTGATAGTCGCTGCCATCGCCTTTAAAACGGCGGCGAGCCCGCGGCACGAGATTGCATTCGTCCAGGCCGAGCGACTTGTCGTGTGGCAAGATGGAGCTTTGCTCGGCGAGGGCCGTTCTGTTTCTGTCGTGTCGCATCCGGCTATCGTCAAAAATGAGTTTCCTGGGTCAGGCGAGCTCGCGCTTGTATCTGGAGCGGTGACCTCCAATCCGGGACAGATGCGCCTTAAGATTGCCAGCAATTCAGGCTTTGCGATCCAGGTCGGCGATGCGCGGGTCGCGTCGCAAATTCAAGCCCGTATCGTCAGCGTTGGTCTTAATGCGCAGTCATCCTTTAACGCAGCGGACGTTGCGTCCGGGATAGTGTTCCATCAGTATGTGAAGACCGCCATTCGTCCCGGCGCGCCGGAAACCCAAGCGATCGAGCTTGAACTCTCATGGACCGGAGCCGCGCCCTCCGACGTTCGGATCATTGCCGCAGCGCCTTAGCAAGACAATGAAATTGCAGTGGTTTTAAGAGCTTCTTAGCGCCCTCAATTTAGCTCTGTATGCGTGAGGCGGATTTTGAGACATATGGCCATCCCTGCCGGGATAGCGATGAGCGGCATGCTATTCAGTGCCGTTTCTGCCGATACGATCGATCGTCCGCACTTCGATGTCGAAGGTTTGGTGATCGTCTGGGCAGCGGATGCGGCCGGCACGGCACCTGTGGTTTCCGATTTCATTCTCGATTCTGGCAATGGCACCAGCGCGGCGGGATCGGGCGATGTCGATCTCATCGCTTCAGACGCTTATGCGGTCGTGACCGGCACGCTGATCTCGACGCAGGACGGCGTCGCCAGCGCTACAGGCGGCATGCCATTCCTACTGACCGACACAGGCAGCGGCACGATCGATACAGACACCAATGGCGATGGTGTGGTCAGCGGCGCCGATGGTTTCACCGCATTTGGCGTTCAGGATATTAGCGATGCCCGCGTCGATGCGGTGCGGCAATCATCAAGTTTTTATGTGGCGTCCAATGTGCCGTTCGCGATTGATGCCCAAGCTTTTACGCCAAGTACGTTTACAGAGTTCATCCTGCTCTTGATCACGCGCATGCAATTATCCGTCACGCCATCTGGCGATGATGGTCTGGCCTTTGGATCGAGTGCTCAGCTGCCGCATTCTGGCGGCGCCGCCGCCGGGATTGCGCCGAGTCTGCGCCTATGGGATTTGCGGACAGCGCAAAATGTCTTCACCGGCAACCAACGCACGGCTGCGGCCCCGGGTTCGCTGGCGGATCAGTCTGTTCGTTTCGACGCAGAATACGCCATCGCCGCCGCCAATCTGGCCGGCTATGACTTGTCACTGGGGACGTTCGATTTCCAGGTTGAGGTGGTCTACACCGTCTACGTGCCTTAGGCAGCCGCCGCGTTGCCCGCCTTGTCGACCAGACCGACGCGCATATCCTCCGCGGTATAGATCATATCATCATCGGCATAGACCCGGCCATCTGCGATCCCGAGAATCAGTCGTCCACGGCGCACCCGTTTCATGTCGATTTCATACCGTACGAGTTTGGTATCTGGCGTGATCTCGCCAGTAAACCGCACCTTTCCGACGCCGAGCGCCCGGCCTTTGCCGTATGATCCGGTCCAGCCCAACCAGTAACCCACGGCCTGCCACATCGCATCAAGGCCAAGACAGCCCGGCATGACGGGGTCGCCTGGGAAGTGACAGTCAAAGAACCAGAGGTCCGGATGAATGTCGAATTCGCCAATCACGTGACCTTTGCCGAACTCACCGCCATCTTCAGAGATTTCGGTAATCCGATCCATCATCAGCATAGGCGGGGTCGGCAATTGTGCATTGCCAGGGCCGAAGAGTTCACCGACGCCGGATTTGAGCAAGTCTTCCTTGCTGTAAGACGGCTGCGGGGTGTGGAATTCGTGCGGTCCCTTCATCGAAACTGGCCTCGCTGATTTGAGTTATGCATCTGTCTTGCGCAGATACTGGATCGCCCGGCCTTAAACGGATGTGTGCGGTGCGGCAAGGCTTTGTGCGGTTACAGATTATCGGTCGCGACTTCTGTGCCCCAAAGTTCCGATTGCGGCAGCCAGCCAGATTGTCGGCCAACCTTGATCTTGCACCAGCCGGTCTCGCATGTCGTGAGCTCTGCAATCACACCCGCTTTGAGTTGCGCCTTGGCCCGCGCGTCGGTCGATGGGTTTCGTTTCAGTTCCACATCTCGGGTAACCAGTGTTGTTCGGGTTTCCGACAGCATCCGGGCCTGCATCCAGACTTCGTCGCCATCCGGGTCGCGTACGCGGCGCCAGCCATGTGTCTCGCGGACGACCAGCATGGGCAAGCCTTCGCGCTCGTAGCGCCACAAGATTTCATGATCCAGGTTCGGCCCCTGGCGACCATGCACGGCGGAGTAGCGCAGGGATTCAAAGCGCGGCAATGGTTTGCCAGAGAAGCGACTGATCTTTACGGTTTGCGCAGATTGACGCGCCTCGACGGTCATCATGCTGACCCCGCCAAACAGGGTCAAACAAAGCAGAAAACGGGTAAACAGCGCTGTCATAACTGCTTTTTTGCCTATTGAGGTGAATCGTCCGTAAAACAGCGCATTGGCGAGCTGCTTTTGCTCTGCTAAGCGCGGACAGGAAAGCGAGGAAGAATGTCAGATACGCGCCTGAAGGTCATTGTCACCCGTCGTCTGCCAGATGCGGTGGAATTGCGCCTCAAGGAGTTATTTGATACCGAACTCAACCCCTCCGACGAGGCCTTCACGACAGAACAATTGGTCGATGCGGTAGGGCGGGCTGATGTTTTGGTCCCGACAGTGACCGACCCGGTCGATGGCCGCGTGCTGAGCGCCGCGGGCGAGCAATTTAAAATGATCGCGCAATTCGGGGCGGGGGTTGATAATATCGATGTTCAGACCGCGAATGCCCGCGGCATTACCGTCACCAATACGCCCGGCGTACTGACCGACGATACGGCGGACGTGACGATGGCGCTGATCCTCGCTGTTCCGCGTCGACTGCATGAAGGCATCGATCTGATGGAAGCCGGCAAATTTGATGGCTGGGCGCCGACCTGGATGATGGGGCGCCGTCTGTCTGGCAAACGGCTGGGCATTATCGGCATGGGGCGAATTGGCCAGGCCGTCGCGCGCCGGGCCAAGGCGTTTGGTCTGCAAATCCACTATCATAATCGTCAGAAAGTCTCGCGCCTGATCGAGGAAGATCTTGACGCGACCTATTGGGACAGCCTGGATCAGATGCTGTCGCGAATGGATATCGTGTCGGTGAATTGTCCGCACACGCCGGCAACCTTTCATTTGCTGAATGCGCGCCGTCTCGATCTGATGAAGCCCGAAGCCTTCATCGTGAATACAGCGCGCGGTGAAGTGATTGACGAAGCGGCGCTCGCCAAAGCGCTTCAGTCTGGCAAGCTGGCCGGAGCGGGGCTCGACGTGTTTGAGCGCGAACCGGCGGTTAATCCCGACTTGTTGGGTCTGCCAAATGTCATTCTGTTACCGCATATGGGCTCGGCCACGGTCGAGGGGCGGATCGAGATGGGCGAGAAGGTGATTATCAACATCAAGACCTTCGCCGATGGGCATCGCCCACCCGACCGTGTGATCCCAGCAATTTTGTAAGCGCCTCGCGTGCGTTTAGTGCA
>JBCCDZ010000288.1:0-4025 GCA_039030525.1 Pseudomonadota bacterium
CGAAGCCCTGATGGGCAGCACGGAATACGGCATCCATATGCCGACTTGTCTCGGATTTGCAGAAGAAATCGCTGCCGCCAGAGAATTGGGTGTCGAAATCTGCCTCGTCATTGGCGGTGGCAACATTTTCCGCGGCATGAAAGGCGCAGCCCAGGGAATGGAGCGCTCTCAAGCCGACTCCATGGGCATGTTGGCGACGATTATGAATGCGCTGGCAATGCAAAGTGCCCTGGAATCTATTGGCGTTCAAACGCGCGTCCAGTCCGGTATCCGGATGGACGAGATTTGCGAGCCCTTCATTCGCCGCCGCGCCATTCGACACATGGAAAAGCGACGCGTGGTGATTTTCGCCGCCGGGACGGGCAATCCTTACTTCACGACGGACACGGGCGCAGCCCTGCGGGCCGCTGAAATGCATTGCGATGCCATGATGAAAGGCACGCAAGTGGACGGGGTCTATTCCGCCGATCCGAAGACCGACCCAAATGCGGAACGCTATGACACGCTGACCTATCAGGATGTGTTGGCGCGCAACCTGAAAGTGATGGATGCATCGGCTGTCAGTCTGATGCGTGACACGAACATACCCATTGTGGTTTTCTCCTTACATAATAAAGGAGCATTACAAGACGTGCTGACGGGCCGGGGTCCGAGCACTGTCATCTCCGGATCGTGAGGAAGAAAAAATGAGTTACGCCAAAAAAGACCTCGAACGCCGCATGGACGGCGCAATCGCATCTTTGCAGACGGAATTGCAGGGCCTGCGCACCGGCCGAGCCTCAGTCAACTTGCTCGATAGCGTGCAAGTCGCTGCTTACGGGTCGAACATGCCGCTGAACCAGGTCGGCTCCGTGTCGATCATGGATGCGCGCATGATCGCCGTGAATGTCTGGGACAAAGGCCTGGTTGGGACGACGGATAAAGCCATTCGTGAATCCGGCCTGGGCCTCAATCCGGTGGTTGATGGACAAACTCTGCGCATCCCGATCCCGCCGCTGAATGAAGAACGGCGTGTCGAACTGACAAAAGTCGCCGGCAAATATGCCGAAGCGGCCCGTGTCGCGGTCCGCAATGTCCGTCGCGACGGGATGGATTCGCTCAAGAAAATGGAAAAAGACGGCGATATCAGCGAAGATGAACATCGCTCTCTAACCGAAGAAGTCCAAAAACTGACCGACAGCTTTGTAGGCAAGGTCGATGACGCGCTTAAGACCAAAGAAGCGGAGATCATGCAGGTTTGACCTCTGCGCCATCAGCCTCCCAGACCGGGAAAGGCGGGCCACAAGCCGGCAATTTTCCCGATCACATCGCCATTATCATGGATGGCAACGGACGCTGGGCAAAAGCGCGTGGCATGCCGCGTGCGGTCGGGCATGAACGCGGCGTCGAAGCATTGCGCCGAACGGTCGAAGCGGCGCAGGAAATTGGCTTAAAGAATCTCACCGTCTACTCATTCTCGACCGAGAACTGGCGTCGGCCTGTGGCTGAAGTCAACGCACTGTTTGGCTTGTTGAAAGCCTATGTGAAGCGTGATCTCAATCGATTGGCGTCAGAAGGCGTTCGGGTTCGAATTCTCGGCACACGTCAGGGCCTGCCCGAAGATATTCTGGAGCTTGTCGAACGCGCCGAAGCGCGCACGGCTCAAAATCATGCGTTCAATCTTTGTATCGCGTTCAATTATGGCGGACGCGAAGAAGTAGCGAGAGCCGCACGCAAACTCGCGAGCGACTTGGCCAGTGGTGCATGTGACGAGAGCGACGTCTCCGAACAGAAATTTGCGACCTATCTCGACACAGTCGGCATTCCCGATCCGGATATTTTGATCCGCACCAGTGGCGAGTATCGTTTAAGCAATTTTCTGATCTGGCAAGCGGCTTACGCGGAATTGGTCTTTATGGATGTGCTCTGGCCAGATTTCGGCAAAGATCAATTGCTTGAAGCCATAGAGATTTACCGCGCGCGAGAGCGTCGTTTCGGGGGTTTGGCCTCGGGAGCCGCATAAGATGGCTATCCAGCGCCAACATGATGGCCAGAAAGGCGACCTTGGCCTGCGCCTGGTGTCCGCTGCTGTGCTTATCCCACTGGGACTGTTTGTGGTCTGGCAGGGCGGAACGTGGCTCGCGGTTTCATCCGGCTTATTTGCGGCCTTGATGGCATATGAATGGGTTCGGATGACCGCTTCGCCATCTATGAAGACGTTTGTGTCTTTGGCGATTGTTCCATTCATCGCAGCAAGTTTTGGGGCGATATTGCTGGCGGTCTGGCTGCTCTTTTTCTGCGTATTGATTGCGAGCTTACTACACCCACTTTCCAATAAACGCGGGGCAGAGGCGTTTGGCCTGCTTTACGTCGCAGGCATGCCGCTGGCCCTGTTCCTGATGCGCGAAGGACCATGGGACGGCGGGGCAGTGGCATTGATCTTTATGGGCATTGTCTGGGGCTCAGATTCGGCCGCATATTTCTCTGGTCGTGGGTTTGGCGGTCCGCTTCTGCATCCGGATTCGCCGTCCAAGACCTGGAGCGGCGCGATCGGCGCGTTTATCTTCAGCGCTCTGTGCGGTCTTCTTGCAGCTCGAATGACCGGCGGCGTTGTTATCGTCTGGGTCTTTGTCGGCGCTGCGATATCTGTGTTTGCCCAAGTTGGGGATTTGTTCGAAAGCTCTCTCAAACGGTTTTACGGGATCAAAGATTCGAGCGGAATGGTTCCTGGACACGGCGGATTGCTCGACCGTGTTGATGGTCTTGGCATGGTCTGTGTGGCAACCGTTCTGGCATTTGTATTTGCGCCCAGCCTCATTGGCGTATTAGGGCTAAGCGGATGAGCGGCTTGCGAACGATTTCGATCATGGGGTCAACCGGTTCTATCGGGACATCGGCCCTGTCGGTGATCGCGCACGCAAATGCACAATCTGATGATCCTGTCTTCGCGCTCGATACGCTTGCTGCCGGTCGCAATGCTGATTTGCTGATCGAACAAGCCCGGACATTCAAACCACGACGCGTCGTTATTGCAGATGAGAGCAAGCTGCAATCCGTGCGCGATGCACTGTCATCGCTCGATATTGAAGTCGCTGCGGGGAAATCTGAAATCACTGAAGCGGCCAGACGTCCGGTTGATCGCGTGCTGGCGGCCATTGTCGGGATTGACGGGCTGCAATCAACGCTCGCGGCGATTGAGGCGGGAAATTCTGTTGCCCTGGCTAATAAGGAAAGCATGGTTTGCGCAGGACCACTCCTAAACCGGATGGCAGCAAAGGCAGGTATTGCGATTGTACCGACTGATTCAGAGCACAATGCGATGTTTCAGGTTATGGACCGACGCGAGGATCTGGCGCGCATCATCCTGACAGCGTCTGGCGGCCCGTTCAGAACAACCAGTCGCACCGATCTGAAATCGGTATCCCCGCAACGCGCGCTGGCGCACCCGCGATGGAATATGGGACAGAAAATCTCTATCGATAGCGCCACCTTGTTCAATAAGGGGTTGGAGCTGATCGAAGCCTGTTACTTGTTCGATGTGCCAGAATCGCAGATTGAGGTGGTCATTCATCCGCAATCCATTCTGCACTCCGCCATCGCATATCGCGATGGTTCTGTGTTGGCGCAAATGGGAACGACAGATATGCGCACACCGATCGCGCATGCACTGACTTGGCCAGAGCGCCGTCAGCCGACGCCGGTCGAGCCGCTCGATCTGATTGCGTTGGGAAAACTGGATTTTGAAGCCCTTGATTCAGAGAAATTTCCGGCAGTGAACCTCGCCAGAGACGCTGTGAATGCAGGCGGCGGTGCGCCGACAGTATTAAATTGCGCTAATGAAGGCGCCGTAGCTGCATTTCTTGCGGGCCAATGCCGATTCCTCGACATAAGCTGGATTGTCGAAACCGCTCTTGAACGGTTTCTTAACGGGCCAATGGCTTGTCAGGATTGCGATAATTATGAATCGATCCTGGCGATTGTGGCTGAGGCGAAGAGATTAACCGGCGCGTTGCTTGAAGAAGTCGAGTGCCAGAAGCAGGAGCGTA
>JBCCDZ010000289.1:0-4024 GCA_039030525.1 Pseudomonadota bacterium
CGCTGGCCGCAGCAAGCTTCATGCTGGCAGCGGCGCACGCGTTCGAGACGTTTGCTCTTTTGCTGCCCTGCCCGCTATGCCTGCGTCAGCGGGAGGTCTATTGGGCCGTCGTGGCAATGACCACAACCGCCTTGGTTTTGTGGCAAGTTCGCCAGAATCCGCGATTTATCCTGGCCTTCAATATCATGCTGGGACTGGTTTTTCTGACCGGCGCCGTCGTCGCCGCTTATCATGCCGGGGTGGAATACAAATTCTGGCCGGCCCCGAGCGGCTGCACATCGGTGACCATCGATATGGATGCCATTGATTTAAGCAATCTCAATCAACGCCAGGGTGTTCCATCTTGTACAGATGATCCGTGGAAAGGACGCTATGGGCTCTCAATGGCCGGTTGGAACGCGGTTTTCTCTCTATTTCTCGCGGCGATCAGCTTCCGCGCCGCAGGCATCAGCCTACCAAGACCGCGGACATTAAGCCCCGCCGAGTAGGAAAAAGGCCAGCATCAGAGACAGCACGGCGCCAAGCGTCGGCCAGAACCGCATCTTTCTGTACCAGATCGGCAACTCAGGAGAAATGCTGTCATAAACATAGTGGATCGCCATCGCGCCTGCCATCGCCCCAAAGATGGGCGGTAAGGCGCCATAACGAAACGATGCCATGACCAGCCCCCACCCAATCAAGGCGCCGAGAATTGCAGGTCCAAGCTCAGCAAATCGAGGGCGCTCACGCTTAGCGATTTCAGCGCCCCAGCGGACGCCGCCCAGGAAACTGAGGATCACCGCCGCGTAAACCAAAAGCCATGGGGCCATGGTGACTTTCAGGGCGGGATCGTTTCGCCAGACGAACATCAAACCTGATGTCGCGACAAATGGGATAACGCCCGCAAACATAAGCGCCATGGGGACTTGAGGGGGTGCAGATCGAAACATTACGCAATTCCTTCGAACATGTTCATCGCATATCAATTTTACAGGTCTATTAAGAAAATATGCCACGACGACTGATCGCCTTACTAATTGCGCTATACGCAATTGCCTTTGCATTTGGTGCAATGGCCGCGATCCGCTGGCCAAGTCTCATGATGGTGGCAAGCTTTGTGCTTGAAGAAGAAGCGATGGCAGGCCTGACGGGAATCGATTGGCGCGAACTCGGCATTGCCTATGGCGCGCCTTATTTCCTGGCTGCTTTGTGTTTCTACGCCGCCGCGCTTAGCCTCGGTAACAAACAGAAAGCGGCGCGGCTATGGTATTTCATGGGCGCCGTCGCAGGCTTTCCCTGTGTTTTCCTGGTCGACTTTGAAGCCGGCTGGTGGCGCGACCCCAGCGCGGGCGAAGGCGTTGTGGCAGGAGCTGCCGCAGGTGCTCTCTTGCTTGGCATCGCCGTTTGGGAATTGTGTCGCAGCCCAAAACCGAAAGCCGCTGTGGCTCCAATCGCTGACCCCAAAGCCCCGGTTATCGTGACGCCAGAAACGGTGGTTGAAACCCAGCGCGAACCGCAACGCCAGTATCGCAAACCGATCCCGGCCGCGATCGCGCGACAGCGTGCCCACTTCGCTGCCGAAGGCAGAAAGATGCGCGCGCGGCAACGTCGCCACTAATCCGCCACAATCACGCCGCGAAAATACCGCGACTCCTTTCCTGTGCGTTTGCAAATCCCTGTCAAATCCGCCAGATAGAGGACTGATGGAGAGATAATTCATGATCAGACAAGTTGCCGGATTGGTCATGCTTGGTTTGGGGCTATGGCTGGGATGGGGCGCCGTCGAGGCGATCCTCGCTTTCACCAGCCGCGGTGGCGATATCGCCAGCGCCCTGTTTGAACCTCCAACAGGCATCATCCGTGTCGTCAGCACATCCTTGATGACACTGGGTGGATTGATTGTGGTTTTGAATGTCCGTCTGGGCGCAATGGTTGCAACCATTGGATCAATCTTCTTCGCCATTCTAGGTGGACTGATGGCCTTGTCCGGTGCCGATTCCGGACTTTGGATGGATGAAGTGATCTTCGGCCTCGCGGCGATCGCGCTGTCCGTCCTGCTGCTGACATTACGTCGCCCTTAGGTCGTTTCTCGGATTGCAATTGCCGAAGACCGCACTAGGTTGCCGCCACATTCTACTGGCGAGCTGACACAGGCAAAAAATCCATGGCAGAGACTTATGACGTCGTGATCATCGGCGGTGGCCCAGGCGGCTACAATTGCGCAATTCGAGCAGGACAGCTTGGGCTGAAGACAGCCTGTATCGAGATGGGCGACACATTAGGTGGCACGTGTCTCAATGTTGGCTGCATTCCGTCCAAGGCACTGTTGCATGCCTCGGAATTTTACGAGACGGCAAAGAATGATTTTGCCAGCATGGGGATTAAGACCGGCAAGCTCGAAATCGATCTCGAACAGATGATGGCGCAGAAAGCAGATGCCGTAGACGGTCTTACCAAAGGCGTTGCATTCCTGCTCAAGAAGAACAAGGTCGATCACATTCAGGGCAAAGGGCATATCAAGGGTCCCGGCCAGGTTGAGGTCACCGGCAAGGATGGCAAAACCCAGATTGTGACAGCCAAGAATATCGTCATCGCCACGGGGTCTGAGCCGTCGACGCTGCCAGGAATTGAGATCGATGAAGAGCGGATTGTCTCAAATACTGGCGCGCTGAGCCTGAAAGCAATCCCAAAGAAACTGGTCTTGATCGGTGCGGGCGTGATTGGTCTGGAAATGGGCTGCGTCTGGTCGCGGCTGGGTTCGGACGTCACGGTGATTGAATATCTCGACCGTATCTTGCCGGGCACCGATAATGAGATTGCCAAAGAGGCGCAGCGCACCTTCAAGAAGCAAGGCCTCAATTTCAAGCTTGGCACCAAAGTGACCAGTGTTGAGAAACTCAAAACCAAGCTCAAACTGACCATGGAGCCGGCCAAAGGTGGTGAGGCCGAAAGTCTGGATGCAGATATTGTCATCGTCGCTGTTGGTCGTCGTCCTTATACAGACGGCCTCGGCTTGGAAAATGTCGGCGGCAAAACCGATCGCCGTGGGGTCATAGAGACGACGGATCATTTCAAAGTCTCGCCTGGCGTCTGGGCGATTGGCGACTGTATTGCTGGTCCAATGCTGGCCCACAAAGCGGAAGATGATGGTGCTGCGGTCGCTGAACTCATCGCGGGCAAAGCCGGGCATGTCGATTACGATCTGGTGCCAGGCGTGGTCTATACCAATCCTGAAATCGCGACAGTCGGTAAGACCGAAGAGCAGCTGAAAGAGGCCGGGATCAAATACAAGAAGGGGAAATTCCCCTTCATGGCTAACTCGCGTGCCCGCACCAATCACGAGACCACGGGCTTTGTGAAAATCCTGGCTGAAGAAGGCACAGACCGCATTCTCGGTGCGCACATGATCGGGGTCGGTGTTGGCGAGCTTATTCACGAGATCTGTATTGCGATGGAGTTTGGCGCCTCATCCGAAGACGTTGCCCGCACCTGCCATGCCCATCCGACCATGTCTGAGGCCGTGCGTCAGGCCGCTATGGGTGTCGAAGGGTGGACCATGCAAATGTAAGGTCACCCGACCTCGCAGAAAATTCATGTGAACTTGTGCAATCAGGGATAGTGACCATTCCGGCGAACCCTGATACGCGCGGTGGCGAAATTCCAATTGGGGACGCCTCAGAGCCTTTTCTATGCTTCTACTTTCTTTCTTCACCTTGCTGGCCGCAACCGTTGGCGTTCAGGAAACCTATACGCGAGGTTGGGTCGAACATGCGCGCATCATGCCGGACAGGTTGTTGATGTCCGCCAAACTCGATAGCGGCGCGCAAACGACCTCGATACATGCCGAAATACTCGCCGCGGGAAGCGCCGATGAGGTGACGGATGACCCAAGCCTGGCGGAACAATTGGCTGACACAGAGTCAGACGCGCGCGCCATGCTGAGCATTAGAATGATGGACGGTCCTGCCCCGGATGATCCGCCCGCGCTGGAAATATCGCCGCTCGAAGATGCCATCGAAACAGGCCAAATGCCGGAAATGATCAC
>JBCCDZ010000290.1:0-3999 GCA_039030525.1 Pseudomonadota bacterium
CTTGTCTCTGACCCAGGAGCGTCTGGCCAAGAAAGCCCGCGATTATGGCACAGGCGAAGAAGCCGAGATTGTCTTCGATGCTGAAGACCGCGCCGTCGCCGAAGACGAAGATGTCAAAGAACGCAAAGGTAGCAATCGGTAGTACTTGATGCCGTGAGTGAGCTTCCCCGCAGGCTCGGGACGTGACGCGGGTGAGAGGAAGGCGCAGGGATTTTTCCCTGCGCCTTCTGATTTTGTGAGCGTTAACTTCAACTTTTGGTCATCTGTTCAATTGTAATCTTGCCTGAGCCCCGGACTTCGCGCAGCTTGTGTTTCGAAAATCGGGGAAATTGACCCTGTTGCGTTAGCGTCAATGAAGCGGCGCAGCCTGTAGGGAAACACTGAGAGAGTGAGCGGAGAGCTGAAATGAAACTTGTGCGCGCCTCAAAAATGCGCAGCGTCGCCAGCGTTATGGCGGTGGTCTTTGCCGCGGGCATGGTCGCAGCTTGTGGCGGCGGCGGTGGCGGTGGTTCGACGCTGTCTCCGCCTCCTCCACCTCCTCCTCCGCCCCCTCCACCTCCGCCGCCTCCACCTCCGCCGCCCCCTCCAGGCTCGGTAACGATTTCAGGACAGGTGACGTTTGATCGGGTCCCACACTCGACCTCTGCCGGCACAGGATCAGCGGTCGTCGCCACAGCCCTCAATTATGATGCGATCACGCAAGATCCGGCGCGGGGCGTTGTTGTTCAAGCCGTCAATGCAACGGGTGCTGTGCTTGATACAGACGTGACGGATGACTCTGGCGGTTATTCCGTTTCAGTGGATTCATCGACAGATGTACGGATACAAGTCCGCAGCGAGATGCAGCAGACCACGGGCGCGACCTGGGACATTCAGGTGCTGGACAATACCAGTGGTAACGCGATCTATGTCTTAGCGGGCAGCTTGACGGATTCCGGCACCACCAATTCGACTCGGAATCTAAATGCAGGATCCGGCTGGGATCCCGATCTTAATGGCCCTGACAATGGCGGTTACACATCAGATGCAGCACGTGCTGCGGCCCCGTTTTCGATCCTGAACGCGCTTTATGAAACCGTGACACAGATCGCGGCGGTGGACACGGATGTCGTCTTTCCTGAACTCGACGTCTTATGGAGTGTCGACAAAGTGGAGGGCTCTCCGATAGATGTCTCTGCGGGTGTGATTGGCACTTCGTCTTACACCCGAAGCGCTGGTGGAACACCGACCATTCGCATTCTTGGTGACGAGAATGAAGACACAGACGAATATGATGTCTCGGTGATTGTACATGAGTTCGGGCATTATTTCGAAGATCAGCTGTCGCGTTCAGATTCACCGGGCGGATCGCACAATCTGACCAATCGTCTGGATTCGCGTCTGTCCTTTGGCGAAGGTTGGGGCAATGCCTTTGCGGGGATGATCCTGGGCGACCCAGTCTATCGCGATGTTGGCGGTACTCAGCAATCGATGGGATTTGCATTCAGTGTTGAGACGGACCTGACCGATCGGCCGTCTGGGACACAACGTGAAGGCGGATGGTTTAATGAAGCCTCGGTGCAGCAAATTCTCTACGATATTTTCGATAGCACAAATGACGGCTCAGACACGATTTCGGGTGGATTGGCGCCGCTCTACAATGCCTTCACAGACCCGGCTTATATCAACAATGTCGACTTCACGACGATTTACGCCTTCGCTGATCGCGTGCGTGACGAAGCGAGCGTCAATGGCGCCGATTTGGACGCCTTGTTGGCGGCAGAAGACATTAATGGCACCGGGCCTCGCGGCGTCGGCGAAACCAATAATGGCGGTCTGCCCGACACATTGCCAGTCTACAATGTCGTGACGCCAGGCGGTGCGGCGGTCACGGTCTGCTCGAACGCGGCAAATGGTGATACGAACAGACACGGCGTTCGTGAATTTATCAGCGTTACTCTAGCCTCGACCACAGCTGTGACAATGACTGCGACAGAAGTGTCAGGTCCGCCAGCCACCACCACGGACCCCGACTTCCGTATCTGGGAAGAAGGACGTCTGTTCACCAGCGATAATCGCGGGCAAGACCGTCGCGCGCAATCGGGATTGGATGGCAGCGAGACCTGGACCGGGACGCTGGATGCTGGGACATATGCGATCGATATTTATGACTGCAACAATGCCGCGAGCCTTTCCGGTTGCGGCGCTGTCCCGGCGGCGCCGAGTTGTTTCAGTTTCGAAGTCAATTAGACCGAAAAGGAGCATGATATGAAGACGACTCCACGGATACTTGCACTGGCAGGTTTGAGCGTTGCGCTCGGAGCCTGCGCCGCGCCAACGCCCAGCGAAGCGAGCGTTGAACCAGATATTACCGCCGCAGAGATGGCTGCAAAGCCGACGGCGAAACTTGGGCCAGCGATCTCAACCATCAAACCTGGCGCCTCTGTCACGTTTACACACGAAACCTCAGGACCGGTCATCGTTGATGGCAGCGGTTATGTCGTGTTTACGGTCAATGAGGGCTATCCGACCGGTACATTGGACCTGGTCGCGTCGTCAAATGAAGGCCTGGAGGTCTTCGGACCGAGCGCGACGCAGACTGTGAACATGGCGGATGGCACGACCCATACATGGCGCGTGGATTTTACCGGCCTAACGGATGGCGTGCACTATTTGCGCGTGCGCGCGACAGCTAAGCCGTCTTCTGAAACAGGCATGTTTAGGGGCTATTCCGCACGTATCGAAGTCGGCGATTGGAAATCGGCCGCAGCCGTGACCGAAGCTGCCAAGCCGATGCAAGAGCAGTCCGATGGCGCCATGGCGGTCATTTTGGAAGCCGACGAGACCATCGAATAAAGCGCCCTCAAACGATATAGTCAGGGCTGACGCGTTTATCCGGGGCACCGCGATAGACGATAAAGGAATATATCGCGCAGATCAGGGCGACGCTGACAGCTGAGCCGGTCACCATTGCGACCAAAGCGATGCCGTCGACGATGAAGGCGCCAATCAGGCAGACAAAGCCAACCGCGAAGAACAGGCGTCCGGCGAGCCGATGAGTCTTTTCCCATGTATATTCACTCGACAGCGTCCACGGCGTGCGAATGCCGAGGAACCAGTTTTGCCGCGTCTTCGGCAGATAATTGCCCATGACGATGAAGAGAATGCCGGTCCCCGCGATGACAATGCGTACAAACTCATTCGATCGCATCTCATCGCCTGCGGACTGCGCCATCATGTAGGCGATGCCGCCATGAATCCCGAGGAATAGGATCATGGTGGCAATCCAGACAGCATTATACGCCTTGCGACTCTTGAACAGATTGTCCCGCATTGGTTCGATTTGCGGCAGCAGGCAGAAGACAAGCACCCCAAACAGCGCGGAACCGGGCAACATCCAGAGCAAGAACATCGCTTCATTGCGGTCGGAAAAACGATCCGGGGTCCCGCTTGCATCCCAATGGACCGGGATATTGTCGGCGGGCAGCTGGCCGCCAGCCCAGAGTGAAATCCCGGCCATGAGGGCCAGAACAATAGCGGATACGATCAAACCGGTGCGGATCATTCGGCAGCCTCCTTCAGCTCATCATCGCCATTGTCACGTCCGATCATGCCCAGAAGGGCCGTCACGGCGTCTTCAACGACGCTTGTATTTGTACGGTAAATGATCGATGTCCCCTGGCGTTCGGCGGTAATCAGATCCGCGTCGCGGAGCACATTTAAGTGCCGCGTCACGGTCGGCCAGGCGGCCTCAAAAGCCTCCGCCAGCTCGCCGGAACTCTTCGGCCCTTGCTGCAGCAACGCCATAACCTGACGTCGCAGCGGATGACCGAGCGCTTTGAACACTTCATTTGCCATAAACGCTAATTAGCATTTTTGGTAATTATGAGTCAAGCTAATTGTTGAAAATGCTAAATAGTGTGAGCCTGGCGAACCTGCCGCGATGTCCACAAGCCATAGCCAAACGGCGCGGTCCCGTGTATGGCGCGCGGCAAGACAGATAAGCTGCGAAATGCCCTC
>JBCCDZ010000291.1:0-3994 GCA_039030525.1 Pseudomonadota bacterium
CCCGCTGGAAGGCTGGAACCGGCAGGTTTATGCGTTCAATGACGGTGTTGACCGGGCGGTTCTGGAGCCGGTGGCCAAGGGTTATCGTGCGGTGACCAATGAGCCGATCCGCGGCGGTGTGTCTAATTTTCTGACCAATCTCAATCAGCCTGTGGTGTTCGCCAATACGGTTCTACAAGGCAAACCCGGTGCAGCGATCGACACGTTTTCGCGTTTTGCGGTGAATTCTACCTTCGGGATTGCCGGCATTTTCGATTTAGCGACGTCGCTGGATGTGCCAGAGCATCGCGAAGACTTTGGTCAGACGCTGGGCGTTTGGGGCGTACCGAACGGCCCGTACTTGGTATTGCCTTTCCTGGGCTCATCAAATTTGCGCGATGTGACAGGATTTGGCGTCGATATGGCGTTTGATCCCCTCAATTATGCCCAATTTGAAGGCGATACAGAATTTCGAATTGGTCGACAGGTGGCGAGCGTTGTTACTGTGCGCGAAAATCTGATTGAAGCAGTCGAAGTGCTGCGTGATCAACCCGAGCCATATGTTGCGCTGCGGCGGAACTATACACAACAAAGAGCCGCCGCGATTCGCGATGGCCGTGAGCAAGAAGACCCATTCGAGGATTTGCCCGATTTCGATGATTATGATTTCGGCGATGAAGAGGAATTCGAGTCACAGGAATAATGACGATGAAGATACGAAACTGGATTATTTCATCAGCCATGCTGGCGGTCGCAGCGACACCAGCCTTTGCTGACACGCAAACTGAAGAATATGTGCGGGCCAATGCCAATGATGTTTTGGCCTCACTCAACGCGCCAGGTCAGACGGCAACAGAACGCCGCGCGCAATTCCAGATTTATATGGATGAGTTCACCAATCTGGATGCGGTCGCAAAATTCGTCATAGGCAAATATGCCAAACGGTTCTCCGATGATGAAATGGAGGCCTATCTGACCACGTTCCGGAATTATGCGTTGGTTGTGTATGAATTCTATTTCAATGAATATCGTGGCCAGGACGTGAAAGTCACCGGCTCGACGGATCGCAATGCGCGTGATTCTATTGTCGACACAGAGATCGTCCGCGCCGACGGTCAGGAACTGGAAGTCCGCTGGCGTGTGCTCAATCGCGGCGGCAAATATCAGGTCGTCGATGTTGCACTGAACGCAGAAGGCAATTTGATCTGGCTGGCAATCGAACAACAGGCACAATTCCTGTCCATCCTGGATCAGAATAATGGTTCAGTCGAAGCGTTGAACGCCAAGATTAACAGTATGACCGATGAGCTGATCGCGCTGCGCCCGACCGAAGGCAGCTAAGGTTTTCTTCCACCACCATTCATCGCGACAAAATGAGATTTGTGCAGTCCGGATTAACCCGGGCTGCATGAGTCTGGTATAGCGACGACGTGAGGCAGATTCATCTGCCGCGCGCGTAAAGGATCGATACCAAGACATGGCGGGAATAGGATGATGGGGCCATATCAAACGCCTTTGGCATTGGCGCGCGAACCGCTAATGGCCTTTTTCTGGGCGGTCCTGGCACCGATCCTGTTCCTGACTGGTGCAGCCTTGTTAGCGGCGTCATTCATACCCGAATTTGAGACCGGGTCGGCGCAAGAGATTCAAGCCTATCAGACACTTTGGTTCGTCTCCTGCATTGCCATGGCGGCCTGGTTTGCCGTGATGAGCGCCTGGTCAAACTGGCTTGGGGCTGGGCCATTTGCCGGCGGCATGAAAGCGGACAGCACCTGGATTATGGCCGCTGCGATCCTCGGCCCCCTCATATTACTGGTTCCAAACCTCGTCATTGCCAGCGTCATGACCGAAGAGGGCTGGCAATATAATGGCGAAGTCAATCAGGACGTCTTTCAGCCGAAAAACTGGACGTTGGCCTTTGTTTTTGTGTCTGTCATGATGGCACCGATTGTCGAGGAAGTGGCGTTTCGCGGCGTTGCGCTTGGGGCGCTGATCGCCCGGGGGCTAAGCCCGATTGGCGCGGTGGTTCTTTCCAGTTTCGCGTTTGCGTTCAGTCATTTGCAATACTCACCTGCGGCCATGTTGGTGGTGTTTTTGAGCGGCATCGGATTTGCGATCCTGCGCCTGATGAGCGGCACTGTGATAGTCCCAATCATCGCGCATGCATCAGCAAATGCGGTCATTCTGACGCTTAACTTGATGGCGTCTAATCCCCCAACGTGAGGGGTTGCCGGGTCGCCCGGAACCCGCCATGTGAAGCGCCATGAGTGACGATCTAACCAAAGAACAGATCTATGATATCCCAGACGGGTTCACCCCCTTGCCTTGGCATCGCGGGTTCGGCCGTCAGGTCGGCCCTTTATTCGAAAAGCTTGATGCGAGCGGCCTGACCAGAGGGTTTAGGGTCGGAGAGCATCATACCAATGGCATGATGAACGCGCATGGCGGCATGCTGATGACCTTCGCCGACATGGCTTGGGGCGCCGCGGTTGAGCAAGACGAAGACACCTGGTGGGTAACCATACGGCTGGTCTGCGATTTTCTCTCTGGGGCGAAGCATGGCGCGTGGATTGAAGGCCGCGGCAACGTTTTGTCCGTGGTTGATGGCATTCACACTGTCGAAGGCCGTATCTGGACCGGGCAGAAAACGCTTATGACCGGCACCGGCATCTTCAAAATCATCGAAAAGCGAACCTGAGCCCATGGCTGATGATGTTAAACAAATGAGCCCGCAAGAGGCGAACCTTCTGGCCCGCTATCGCGGCGCGAAGCCCGAGGCGCCGGCTTGGTTCGAAGCGGCGGTCGCGACACCGTACGAAGAGCGCTTCGTGGACGTCGGCGGCATTCGCATTCGCTATCAGGATTATGGCAACACCACCAAGCCAGGCCTTTTGCTGGCACATGGCAATGGCGCGCATGCGCATTGGTACGACTTCATCGCGCCCACCTTATCGGACGACTATCACGTCATTTCCATGACCTTTTCCGGCATGGGCGATAGTGATTGGCGCGACACTTACAGCTTCCCGACCTTTGCTGAGGAGCAGCTCGCAGTCTGTGAACATGCCGGCCTGTTCGAGGATGGGCGCAAGCCGGTCATTGCGGCGCATTCCTTTGGCGGCTTTATTACACTGCACGCCGCGCGCAAGCATGCTGATAAATTCACCGGCGTGATCATCATTGATAGCGGTATCCGCCCCCCCGATGATCAATGGGAAGGTCCCCCGCGCCGCGCACGCGGCAGTCGTGCCTATGTGACGCTGGAGGCGGCGCTGGCCCGATTCAGACTGGCCCCTCCGCAGCCCTGCGAGAACCACTATATTGCTGACTATATCGCACGGCACAGTCTCAAACAGGTTGAGAGCGAGTCCGGACAGAAGGGCTGGATCTGGAAATTTGATCCCGGCATTTTTGTCAATTTCGAGTTTAGCGCGATGTCGTCAAACTTGCTGGCCGATGTCAGCTGCCACGTCGCCTTGATGCGCGGGCAGGACTCCGAACTCGTTAGCGATCGGATTTGGGACTATATGCGGTCTCTGCGGCCCGAGCCGATGGATATGGTCTCGATACCGAACGCGCAGCATCATGTCCTGCTCGATCAACCGCTTGCATTCATTGAGGCTTTGCAAAAACAGCTCAAACGTTGGGATTATTAGATCCGACATTGCGTTTCGGGATGGGTCGGCTAAAGACCGCGCGCAATGATCGAAATCATTCCCGAATCTCCGCCGCTGCATGCTGACGCGATTGAAGCCCTTTATGACCGTACTTTCGGCCCTGGGCATTTTGCCAAAACGGCTGAGCGTTTGCGTGAAGGCAATATCTCGGTGCCGGAGGTCTCGCGGGTGGCTGTGTCGGACGGTGCGGTGATCGGGGTCTGTCGGGTTTGGCCTGTTCGAGTCGGCTCAGGAGAAATCTCGGCCTTGTTTATCGGACCGGTTGCCGTTGACCCAGACTTTCAAGGCCAGCGGCTCGGCCTGACGATAACCGGCGAAGCGTTGGAAGCTGCGACGCA
>JBCCDZ010000292.1:0-3993 GCA_039030525.1 Pseudomonadota bacterium
ATGATTGAGCGTAATCCGCCTCCCAGCGTGCAGGGCAAACGGATCAAGCCGCGCTATATGGCACAAATCAAAGCGCGTCCTCCAACCTTCGTTTTGATCGCTTCGCGCGGGGATCAAATGCCCGAGCAATATAAGCGATACCTCGTCAACGGGTTGCGCGAAGCTTTCGACCTTCCCGGCGTTCCACTTCGCTTACATGTGAAGCAAGGCGCAAACCCCTATGCGGACAAGGCTCGTCGAAAACGTTAGCGCGGTGTCAGGGCTTGTATTCGCAGTATAAACTCCACTTTAAGTAGTTTTTTGTATTGAGCGTTTCTTAGGAAGCGCGATGATTCAAAACCTGGACCCCCTCGCAAATGACAATGCGGTATTGGAAACCTCCAAACCGATGTCGCAATTCTATGCGCAGTTGATCGCTGAGAACTCGACGGACCCAATCGCAATTCTCGACGCGCAAGCACGGATGGAATGGGTCAATACAGCTTACGAGCAGGCGACCGGCTATGCGTTTGATGAATGCGTCGGCAAAACGCCTGGAGATTTGCTGACAGGCCCCAAGACTGACCGCGCCACACTTAGAGACCTTATGCGAGCCGGGTCCGAAAAGCGGAGTATGCGCTGCGAAGTACAGCAATATCGCAAATCCGGTGATGTCTATTGGGCCGAGATCATCCTTACGCCAATTCTCAATGAGCGGAGTGATGTGACTCATTACCTCGTTTTCGCGCGCGACGTGACGGAGCGACGAACGCTCGAACACGATCGCCAGGTTGCGCGTGAGAATGAACGCCGACGTCAGGCTGAGCGCCGCGTGCTGTCTAAAACGACCGAGTGGCTCTACGCGGCACGGTCGCTGGATGATCTGTACAATGTCGTGGAATGCTGTGCACCGAAGCTGATGCCCAGGAGCAGCGGCGCTCTGTACATCTATTCGAACTCCAGAGATGTGCTCGACCTCGCCATCGGGTGGGGGGACTCCCCACCACCGGATTATATAGAACCTGATGATTGTTGGGCCTTGAGACGCGGGCGAGCCTATCATTATGGCACGGAAGACATCGAGTTTCCTTGCGGTCATTATCACGAGGATGTCTCTTCATCGTTCTGCTTGCCGCTTCTCGCACATGGCGAGACCATTGGTATGCTTTGGTGCCATTCGGACGCGATAGACGCCGCCGAAGATGATCATCACTCGCGGTATTGGGATGTCGCCTTGATGTTGGCTGAACAAGTCAGTTTGACGATCGCCAATGTGCGGCTGCGCCAGGAATTGCAGGATCGCTCGATCAAGGATTCTCTGACAGGCCTGTGGAACCGCCGCTACTTCCTTGATTGCTTGCGACGGGAAAAAGCCCGGGCAGACAGCAATGAACTCGGCTTCGCCCTGATTTCAATCGATATCGATCATTTCAAGCGGTTCAACGATCACCATGGTCATGATGCGGGTGATCTGGTTCTGCGCCGCGTCACCGCCGAGCTGGTCAGCTCAGCGGGATCTGCTGGCATGGTCTGCCGGGTCGGGGGCGAGGAGCTTGCCGTCATCTGTCCGGACTTGAATGAAGAAGCTGCCATGACGCTCGCACATCGTCTGCACAATGCGATCAAACGTGTTGAGATTATTTACCAAGGAGAGATCCTGCCTTGCGTGACCTTCTCGGCTGGCGTCGCGACCTATCCGTCTGATCACAGTTCAATCGATGAAGTGATGCGCAATGCCGATAACGCGCTCTATCAAGCAAAACGCGCTGGGCGGGATCGTGTGGTCTTGTTCGAACCGAACACCGATGATCGCTGGGTGCTCGCGCGCAATCCTTCGGATTAGTCCTCCGATAGCATTTCTCGAACGTCAATCCGTACATTGTTGCGCGTTTCGTCTGCCTCTAGCAGCGGCACCATATGCGCTGCCACTGCGTCAGGAGCGGGCAAAATCATCGGGTCCTCGCCCGGCATCGCATCGGCACGCATTTGCGTGCGCGTGGCGCCGGGATCGAAAAGGTTTACCCGCAAAGACGTCGCTTCATTCTCATCCGCCCAGGCATAGACCAACGCTTCAAGTCCTGCTTTTGAGGCTTGGTAAGGGCCCCAGAAGGCGCGCGGTCTTGGGACGACGCCTGAGGTTACGAACAAAGCGCGGGGCGATTCAGATTGGCGCAACAACGGATCCATGACGCGGATCAACCGCCAATTGGCGTTCAAGTTCACATCGATAACTTCATTGAATTGACGTTCGCCGCCCGCCTGTAATGGACCAATCGTGCCCAGCAGGCCGGCATTTGCCAGCAATCCGTCAAGCCGCCCGAATTTCTCGGCAATGGCAAGTCCGAGCGGTTCGAACGCGACAGCATCCTTGAGATCGAAAGGGATTAGCGTCATTGAACCGCCAGCGGCCCGTACTTCGTCGTCGAGCGTTTCAAGAGCTTTCTTGGAGCGCGCCAGTCCGATGACGTGATGGCCGGCTTTTGCAAGCGCGAGACAGGCGGCGCGGCCAATGCCTTGCGACGCCCCAGTGACAAGCGTGATACGTTTTTCCATGCGGGCGCCGTAGCGAAGCTGAGTGAACTAGTCCAGCAGGGAAAGCTGTCTTTCCTTGCTGCTTTCATTTTGATCGTGATCGATCAACCGGGTCGGGTAGTTGCCAGTGAAGCAATGATCCGCAAAAGCGGGCGTTTCTTCATCATAGTCGACGCCGATGGCGCGATAGAGGCCTGGCACAGACAGGAAGCCAAGACTTTCAACTTTCAGGAAGTCCCGCATCTCTTCGAGTGAGTGGTTTGCGGCCAGCAATTCCGACCGGTCAGCCATATCGATGCCATAAAAATCCTGATGCGTGATAGGCGGGCTGGCGGACCGGAAGTGAATTTCCTTGGCGCCGGCATCGCGTACCATCTGGACGATTTTCCGGGATGTATTGCCGCGAACGATGGAGTCATCCACCAGCAGTACGCGTTTGCCTTCCAGTACCGCACGATTGGGCGAATGCTTGCGCGAAACGGCCCGCTGACGCCCGGTTTGCGTGGGCTGGATGAAGGTCCGCCCGACATAGTGCGAGCGGATAATGCCAAGCTGGAACGGGATGCCTGCAGCTTCTGAAAACCCGATCGCCGCGGGCACACCTGAATCAGGCACTGGGACAACAACGTCGATATCCGCTGGATGTTCGGCCGCCAATTGATGTCCCATCTTGCGCCGAACTTCATAGACTGAGCGGCCTTGAACGATACTGTCCGGTCGCGCGAAATAGACATATTCAAACAGGCAAGGTCGCACGGGGCGTGACGGGAATGGATTATAAGATCGAACGCCATCCTGATTGATGATCACGACTTCGCCGGGATCAATCTCTCGCACCAATTCCGCGCCCATCAGGTCGAGGGCGCAAGTTTCGGAGGCGAGCACATAGGCGGTTCCAATTTGCCCGAGAATAAGCGGACGCAGGCCGGACGGGTCGCGCGCGCCAATCAGTTTCTTGTTGGTCATGCCAACAAAAGAAAAGCCACCCTCAATTTGTCGGATGGCATCTAGGAAGCGGTCTGAGACTGTTTCTTGGTCACTGCGAGCAAGGAGATGCAGAATGACCTCTGTGTCCATGGTCGATTGGAAAATCGATCCACGCCGCACCAGCTTCTTTCGCAATGCCCGCGCATTGGTCAGATTGCCATTGTGCGCAATTGAAAAGCCGCCTGTATCGAGATCAGCGTAAATCGGCTGAATATTACGGATGGCAGGTTTGCCTTGGGTTGAGTAGCGATTATGGCCAATGCTGCGATCGCCGGGCAGGCGCTCTGAGACGTCGCCGCCAAAATTATCTCCGACCAGGCCCATATGGCGCTCGCCGTGAAATTTTTCGCCATCAAAAGTTGTGATGCCGCAAGCTTCCTGACCGCGATGCTGAAGGGCATGCAATCCGAGCGCAACCAGGAGTGAAGCTTGGGGATGGCCAAAGACGCCTACGACGCCACATTCCTCGCGAGGCTTGTCGTCATCATGGTCAAA
>JBCCDZ010000293.1:0-3973 GCA_039030525.1 Pseudomonadota bacterium
CCGAAACTTGGACTGCATGGTTCGAAACCCTTTCTGATCCAGCGCCACTTTCGGATTGGAACGAGGCCTATCAGTCGGAGGTTGAATTGGCACGCCTTCATAACCTCAAGGCTTTCGCGCGAGTGCTTTATGTCAATGCCAGCCTAAGTGAAGATGAGGCGCTGCAGCCCATTGCTGACGGTGCGCTGAATATGCTCAGACCGCTGCCATAGCTCGCGCTAAGCGGATGCCGCATCGATGACTTCGAATTGCGCTGTGCGTCGGCCGTTCCAGACATTCTCTTTCAAGCGTCCGGCAAGGTGGACCTTGCCGCGTTGCAACAGTGCGTCCCCAAGCGGGGTCCCGATACAACGCCAGACCAAGGCTTCAAGGCGCGTCCCCGAATCTTCGACCGTCAATTTGAGATGGTTCTCACCGATCGGTCTTGTGTGCGTAATTTCAACATTCTGAATTGCGAAGACCGGTTCAGGTGCGCCTTGACCAAATGGACCGATGGTCTGAATCAAGTCGTACGTCTCGGTCGTCACCTGAATAGGGGCCAGCACAGCGTCTATGGAAAGCTCTTTGGCGGCGGCGCGTTCTTCTTTGAACTCGACCATGTGCTCCTGCATCCAGGTCCTTAGGCTGTCCAGCTGTTCCGGCTCCAAACTTAGCCCTCCCGCCATGGCGTGCCCACCGCCGGATAGAATGACACCCTCTTTCGCAGCCGCTGAGATCGCATCGCCTATGTTCACACCGCGCACCGAGCGCGCAGACCCTTTGGCGACGGGTCCTAGCCCCTGCCCCCAACCGATAACGATGGCCGGCAAATGAAA
Source organism: Pseudomonadota bacterium (assembly GCA_039030525.1). Lineage (GTDB taxonomy): Bacteria > Pseudomonadota > Alphaproteobacteria > Caulobacterales > Hyphomonadaceae > Henriciella. The sequence continues at coordinate 816 of JBCCDZ010000293.1, forward strand.
TCTGTCTTTTAGACGGCCCGCAACAATGCCGATAACTCCAGGATGCCAGCCTTCGCCAGCTGCGATGAGCACCCCGGTATCAGGGTTGTCTTCAATCTGTTTTTGTGCCGCCACCGTGGCCTGCTCCAGGATCGCGCTTTCGACAGCTTTGCGCTCATCATTATGAGCGTGAAGCCGTTCCGCGAGCGCGATCGCTTCGTTGCGGTCGTCCGTCGCGAGGAGCTTCGCCGCCAGCCATGGGTCGCCCACTCGCCCGCCCGCATTAAGGCGCGGCCCGAGCACGAACGTAGCGTGATACACGCTCTCAATCTTTCCAATCCCTGCGACGTCCGCCAGAGCTCTCAGACCAGGGTTTTGCCCCCTTTCAAGGATTTTGAGTCCCTGTTTCACAAATGCCCGGTTTGCCCCCTGAAGTGGAGACATATCGCATAGCGTGCCCAGCGCGCACAAATCGAGCCAATGCAGAATGTCTGGCAATCCATCTGGCGGTGCAATCCCGCGTTCTCGCGCCAGCTTGTTAAGCGCCGCCGCGAATACATAGACCACGCCCGCCGCAGCAAGATGCCCTTGCCCACTCGTATCATCAGCGCGATTGGGATTGACCAGAGCGGCACAGGCGGGCGGCGTTTTCCCCATCAGGTGGTGATCAATCACGATGACGGGTAACGCGATCACTTCGGCTTCCGCCAAAGCGGCTGTCGCAGCGGCACCGCAATCGACGGTGATCACCAGATCCGCGCCTGATGCTTTCAAGCTCCGAAACGCCTCCGGACTGGGGCCATATCCTTCAGTCAGCCGATCCGGAACATAGAGGCCTATCTCTTGACCCCAGGCTCGGAAATAGCGCGCGAGAATGGCTGAACTGGTACCGCCATCGACATCATAATCAGCAAACACTGTGACGCGTTTTCCTTCGACGATCGCATCCAGAGTTAGCTCAGCCGCGAGCATCATATCTTGAAAACTCGCGGGATCCGGAAACAGTGCTTTCAGCGTCGGATTCAGGAACGTGTCGACTTGATCCGCTTGGATACCGCGCGGGGCCAGTAGACGTGCCAACAAATCATCGCCGCCCAATTGAGGCGCCAATGATCGCACATCGGCGTCGTTCGGTGTGTTCAGGGTCCAATAGCGCCCGCCATGGGAGGCCGAGACAAATTCGCGAGTTTCACTCATGGCGCGTTGAAACATGACTCGCGGTGCGCGGAAATGCTGAACACCAGCGACTAACGTAGCTCAGTCACAACCTGGTATTCCAACAGCTCAGTTTCCGTCATGTAATGCATGCCGCTGGAGGGCGCTGCCTCAAGCGTAAACCAATAGAAATCGGTCGGGCATCCGACTTGATCGAAATATTCCAGATATATGGCGTGCTCATCGCTCGCTGGCGGCACTTCGCCGCCTTCCAGTCCATCTTCGTCGGCCCACGAGTGAACGCCGATCCGGGCACCTCGTTCAGCGACACGATTGTGCCCAGCACAGAAAAGATCGACCGCGCCAGACTCAATGATCCCGTCTGCGGGGACAAAAGTGTCGAGGCCAGCATCATGGATCAGCAATGCCGTCTGCAAATTCACTTCATCATCGATCGATCCGTCAATATCTTCCAAAACGACCGTTCGAAGCGTGGGATGCCGATCCAGCTGGCGTTTGATTTCGTTGAACGTCTTTCCGTTCAACGTTCCCGCCACATAAAGACGGTCGCCGTCGACCAACGTATCGGTGATGTCCTGCGTATACTCATTGCCCGCGCAACCAGCCAAGGCTGCGCACACGATCAACGCAATCGAAGGAAACGAAGCTAAACGCGATGCCACGATTTGATTTTGCGCACCATGCCGTCTGCGCTACTCATGACCAGAGTATCTGTCTCAATATGACCATTCTGGCGTACAACGCCATCAACCAAACCGCCTTTGGTCACGCCGGTGGCACAGAATACAGTTTCGCCTGAAGCCAGTCCATGCAGATCATATTTCTTGTCATAGTCGGTAATGCCGGTGCGATCCGCCCGGCGACGTTCATCATCATTCCGGAACACCAAACGTCCCTGCATCTGACCGCCAACACATTTCAGAGCGGCTGCCGCGAGCACACCTTCTGGAGCCCCACCTGACCCAACATATAAATCAATTCCGGTGCTTGGATTGGTCGTATTGATGACACCCGCTACGTCACCATCCGAGATCAGATGCACACGCGCACCAACACCGCGAAGGCTTTCGATAATCTCAGCATGCCGCGGACGATCGAGCACGCAAGCGGTCATCTCGTTGACAGCAACACCTTTGGCTTTTGCCATCGCAGCGATGTTTTCGGCCGGCGACGCATCGATATCAATAATCCCATCGGCATATCCCGGACCAATCGCGATCTTGTCCATGTAAGTGTCCGGCGCGAATAGGAGCCCCCCGCGCGGCGCGATCGCAAGTACTGCCAACGCGTTGGCCATTGCTTTTGCGGTCAGCGTCGTGCCTTCCAGAGGGTCGAGTGCAATATCGATTTCGGGACCCGTGCCGGTACCAACTTCTTCGCCAATATAGAGCATCGGAGCTTCATCGCGCTCGCCTTCGCCGATAACGACGCGGCCTCTAAAATCAACCTGATTGAACGCAGTTCGCATGGCGTCAACGGCGGCCGCGTCGGCTGCTTTTTCATCGCCGCGCCCGGCCAGTGTTTCGGCCGCGATGGCGGCTTTCTCTGTTACTCGTACCATGGCATCCGCCAGGTGCGGAATCAGAACGCTTTCACTCATTTTTCACTCCCCCAGGCCACTCCTGACCCAGCTCAAATTACGACTTCACCGCATCAATCGGTATGACCTGCGGAGTCCCCACACTCGCCTCTAAGGCTGAGACGCGGGTGCTCGCGGCCTCTATGTCACCGCGAGAACACACATGCGTGACAATGGCAACAGGCGAGACATCGCTGTCATCAGCCGACTCCTGCAAGAGTTTGTCGACGGAGACATCGTGCGCCGCAAGCGCCTCAGTCAGGCTCGCAAGCGCGCCTGGCCGGTCAGCCAGCTTCACACGCAAGAAGAATGCCGAACGCTCTGCCGGTTCAGCATCGACGAAGTTTCGGGTCTTATGATGCTTGGCGCGACCAAACGGGCTGCGCGCGGTCGGCGTGAACAATTTCGAGACATCGCCCATAAC
>JBCCDZ010000294.1:0-3964 GCA_039030525.1 Pseudomonadota bacterium
CAAGTTATATAGTTAAAAAGCTGCACACAACTTACATGCTTGTGCAAAAGCTGATGATGGGAGATATGGTCCGCATAAACCTATTTGGCGAATTTCTCTATCCGCATTCCTAAAAACATAATTTTTTTAATGTGCGAAAAATACATCCTGTCGGCTCTCAGGCCTGTGCCAAGCGACTATATTCTGCATACGTGCTCCAGGACTTCACCCACTAGGGGAAATAACTGTCAAATTAATAGTCATCTTCGTCGACCATCCTTGTAGTTTGTGTGGCAAGTGTCGCTCATTTGGGTGTAAAATCCATTGAGCAAAAATTGCCTATTTACTCCAAAGTGGTACCCTCCCATACGAACGGGGTTTAGTTCCGGGGTCTTGAGATCTGCCTTTTTGAAAATCTGCGAATAGCTTCTATGCGTCTGGTCAAGCCGAGTTTCGAATCAAAAGGTCACCAAACAAGGAAACGCCCATGAGACTGATATCGCGCTGCTGCTGGTCTTAACTGCGTGCGGGGCGTCTGATGCACCAGGGCCTGATCAGACCGATTCTGTTGCAACGCACGAATTTTACCTCGTTCGGCATGCCGAATAGCAGACCGGCGACGATTCGTTGCTGACCCCAGAAGGTGAAGCCCGCGCCGAGAACTTGACGCAAATTCATTCGACGAATTATCGACGCACGCTCGAAACGGCCGCGCCGATCGCTGAGCAGACGGGGTTTGAGGTGGCGTTATATGATCCACGTGATTTGTCCGGGTTTGCCGACGAATTGCGCGCCAGCAAGGGCGTCCATCTCGTTGTTGGACATTCGATACGACCCCCCAATTGGCGCGGGCCTTAAGCGCTGAACCGGGTAGCGAGATTGATGAATCATCAGAATATGATCGACTATACATGATCACCCTTGATTCCGGTGAGATCTCCAGCCGGATTGAGCGGTTTGGGGTGCGCTACCAGAACAATGAAGCGGCGCCCTTAGATCTCGAACACCGCTGATCTGACGTCAGCCAAAAGCGCACAGGACCGAAAGCGCCGTCTTTGATGCTCGTATCCCGTCGACCTAGAGACTAGGTGGGCACCGGTTAGATAGGACCACGGTCCAGTCCAGAGCCAGTTCCCTGACGGAACTTAAGGTCGGCGGATAGCTGATCGTCCTCGAACGTTCCAGCCTCTGTGCTGTTGCCATATAGGCACGTTTAGGGCGCGGCGCCAGCTTCCCCGAGCTGTCGCAAATAGGCCCAGGTGAACAATCCGCTGGAATGGCCGTCGCTAAAGTGGATGCGGACGGCATAGCGACCGACCGGATCGGCCTTTTCAACGCCAAGATCATCGCTGATCACGGGCGGCGGCGGTTTCGGACCATTGCCATGGCCTTGCACTTCTGCAGATGGGCTTTCCAGCCGCAAGGTCTTGTAAGGCACAGCGTAAGTTGCGCCATCCTCATATGTGATGGTCAGTGCCCGCGCACTTTTAGAAAAGCGCAGCTCGGTCGGCCAGACCTGCGCGCTCATGCCGCCGGTGCGTCCAGATCGCGGGCTTCGGTTTCCAGCAGGATCGGCAAGCCGTCACGAATGGGATAAGCGAGCTTGGCCTTCTTCGAAACCAGTTCGCACGCCTCTTTGTCGAACATTAAAGGTCCGCCAGTGACCGGGCAGATGAGCACTTCCAGCAATCGCGGGCTGACGCCGCATGGACCGGGGGGGGAGTCTGCAGTCGGATCAGTCAATTTCTCGTCCCTTGTTTTCTCTCTGGGCGCGTTGTGTTGGCAGTCGAGCGTCTCGCCCTTCATTCATCAAGAATGTCGGATAGCATTTGTTTTAGAGTCTGACGAATGGCGGCATCATGCTGCGGAGTATCTACCCCCATGACACCTCGTGCCTGTTCAGGGATGTGGTCGAAAGCTTCAGGGGCATTTTCGGAAAATGCGAAGTGTTGGAAGAATGCTCCCATTGCCTTGCGATCCGATTCGGGCAGTCGCCGGATCGAACGGGTGGCCATGATCAAGCTGAATAGTGGTGAAATTATTGGTGAGTCCCACCAATAATTGACCAGCAGGTTGAGGGGGCCAGATGCTTCGACATAATGCCACCAAAGCCGCGGAATGTAGATCGCATCACCCGGAGCCAATGTCGCTAGCATTGCCTGCGAAATAGCATCTGCATATTTTGGATATTTTGAGAAATCCGGGTCCCTGGGATCAACCATGCTTACGGGGACGCCGCCGGGTGTGTTTTCAATAGGACCCATATAAAGATTCGCGACCTGCTCTGGTGGAAAGACCAGGAATTGCCGCTGCCCTGAGACAACACACGCAATGTTCTCGGACAGATCGAAATGTGGCGCGACACGCGCAGTGTTGCCAAGCCAGATGCGCGGCGCTGTTTCAGAAGGGACTAAGGGCATCGGGTGTTGTTGAGCAAAGCCCGGTAAGATCTGCTCTGCTGGCGCCGCATCCATGTACACGCCCATAGGTTTGGCTTCCTGGGCCTGCCGCAGCAACTCGGTGAGGATTGCGGAAAGCGGGACGCGTCGTCGGGCGAAGTTACACGACGTCACATTCTCGCTATAAAAATAACGCCCGTCCGTTCCTGGCTCTTTCAAATTTACCGGGACGGGTTGAGGGCTGGAATGCTGTTCCAACAGACTCGCCAAGGCGTGTGGTGACCTCAAAGCGGCACGGGTCACGGCCCAATCGTCGACCAGGCCTTTGAGAATGACGGGCTTTCTTTGGTCGCGAATGTCGTGCTCAAACATATCACGCGTGACATTTTCATAGACCGGGACGGGCGCAACCTGGTCTAGGGAATAAGCGAATTTTGATTTAGTCATTGCAAGGTCGAGCTGTCATCGCCTGGCACGTCCATGTCAAGCAGCGTGATCAAGGTTTGCGCCCGCTCCGCGACGCTGGAGGCTTCAAGCAAAGCTTGCTTCTCCTGAGTGCCGAATGGGCACCCGGCGCACAAGGCATTGATCAGCGTCTCCATCGGGGCGTGTTCGACCGCTTCCCAATCGACTTCCATGGAATTGATCTGGGTATAGCGTTTCAGCGAATTGATCAGCATCAAGCGCTCCGGCAGACTGCTTTCAGGCGCCGAGACGAGATCATGCGCGAATGCCTGCCAGTCCGCGCGTACGCGTCGATAGGGGGCTTCCATGGCGAGTTCTGCCTGAATGCCAAACCGGCAAATGCCGGTCAGCGAAATCAGATAACGCCCATCATCGGTTTCGGAATAGGACGTTATACGGCCCGCACACCCGGTTGCAGCAAGTGTCGGGTGGGTGCGGTCATCGCCATGTGACTGGATCATGCCAATCAGACGGCTGCCCGCCATGGCATCGTCGATCATGTTCAGATAGCGCGGCTCAAATATGTTGAGCGGCAGAGACCAGCGCGGAAACAGAAGCACCCCCGAGAGTGGGAAAACCGGGATAATCTCCGGTAAATCCGATAGGTTTCGGTAGGTCTCGAGTGACACGCTGGCTCCTGTTTCTTCGCCTCTTACCATAAAATGGGGTAAAACGGTCAAACGGCGAGTCACGAAAGATGCCGCTTAGGCAAACATCAGTGATCCCAGGCGGCGGCGGCCCTCAACGGTGACTGGATCTTTCGGGCCTGCGGCTTCGAAAATCTCCAGCAATTTGGCTTTGGCCTTGCCGTCTTCCCAATCGAGATCATCGCTCAGAATGGCCAGCAAATGGTCGGACGCATCCTTGTTTTTGCCTTGCCCGATCAGTTTCTCAGCCAGGGCAAAACGCGCCTCATGATTTTCCGGATTGGCGGCCACGTCTTCCTTGGCGCTCGCCAGGTCTTCGTCCAATGGCGCTTCTGCCATCAAATCGAGCGCCGTGCGCACCGACCGGATAGCTGAGTCATTCGCTTTCGACTCAGGCGCCATATCGAGGATTTGGCGCGCGCGGTCCGGGTCGCCATTGGCGAGGTAGCAGCGCGCCAGGCCGGCAATCGCTGC
>JBCCDZ010000295.1:0-3941 GCA_039030525.1 Pseudomonadota bacterium
AAATAATTCAGGCGCCGCGCATACATGACCAGTTTTGGATTGACCAAGCCGCGCAAGGCAGGGGAGATGGCCAGAAAGACCATCAACAGACCGAGCCGCGGCTCATCATAAATGTGCATGGCTACGGGTGCCATTCCGATGACCAGACCCGTCACCAGCAGGGCTCGAATTGCTGAAATTGTGAACGCCGTATCGAGCATGGAATCGGTAACGGTCGGGGTTCGGATCAATGCCTGAATGACCGGAATCTCTGTCACGGATTCCGTGAACTGAATAAAGATCATGGCGATGGCGACCAGAGCGAAATCTTCAGGTACCAGAATCCAGGCCAGAATGAGGATCAGCGCAAGGTCGACAAATTTGACAAAAAGCCGCGCACCAAGAAGTGCAGCGCTGGCAAATGCCGTTCGCTTTGTCACATCCTGAGCCATTCTACGCTATCCCCTCACTCAACGTACCGCCGAATGCGCTGTCCCCAGTAAAATGCTGCGCTTGAAGCGAGCCCGAAACCCGGCTGGCATGTTGCCGTGCTTGCCAACGTCCTAGCATCGAACCAATCGCGATCAACGGGGCAATCACTGTCTGAGGCGTTAGGTCTCTGTTTGCGTCAAATTGGGGCGCATTTTTGGCCTCGCTGACTGCACGTAAATGCCTGCCTGGTTCGTATCGAGGGCATCGATTTGATGTTGTCGACAGTATGGCGAGCATAAACAGGAGACTCCAAAGGGTATTGCGTGGACAGAGATGCACTAAATGTGCGAGATTGGGTGCAAGAGACTTGCCAGTTTGACGGGGAATTCAGGTGGTTAACAAAACGCGTCGACAAGCCCTAGCGTGGGGCGGAGCCATGATCGGGACAATGGCGATGGCAGCCTGCGCTGATGCGCAAGCGCCGGCTCCGGTTTCGAAGCCGAATCCAGATCAGGAATTGTTCAAAATCTCGCTTGCGCAATGGTCGCTTCACCGGGCGCTCTATGCCGACAAGAATGACTCGAACCACTTGCCGCCGCTCATGTTCCCGGTCAAAGCGCGGCGCGATTTCGATATTGGCGCGGTCGAATACGTGAATTCCTTCTATCGCGACAAAGTCCGCGACGAAGCCTTCTTGAACCAGCTCAAACAAATTGCCGACAGTGAAGGCGTGAAAAACCAGCTGATCATGTGCGATGGCGAAGGCCGACTTGGCGATCCCGACCCAGAAGCCCGTACGCAATCGATCGAGAACCATCACAAATGGGCAGATATGGCGGCCCACCTTGGGTGCGAGTCTATTCGCGTCAACGCGTTCAGCGCCGGGAGTTTCGAAGATCAGCAATTCTACGCTGCAGACGGCCTGGTTCGCTTGTCTGAATATACCCGCCAGTACGATATTTCGGTGATTGTCGAGAACCATGGCGGTTGGTCCAGCCATGGTGCCTGGTTGGCGGGCGTCATGAAATTTGCCGACAGTGAATGGGTTGGCACGCTGCCAGACTTTGGGAATTTCACCTATGGCGACGGCGCACAATATGATCCTTATCAAGGCGTTGAAGAGTTAATGCCTTACGCGCAAGGTGTCAGCGCCAAGAGCTTCGGGTTTAACCGTGATGGCAATGAGAGCCGCTTCGATTATGAGCGGATGCTCAGAATCGTCCTCGATGCGGGCTTCCGTGGCTATATCGGCGTTGAGTATGAAGGCAACCAGGTCAGCGAGGTTGAGGGTATCCGCAAGACCAAGGCGCTGCTGGAGCGTCTGCGCACCCAACTCGCACCTGAATATTCATAATCACTTAGTCTGAAGCCGGCCGTCCGAGCAATTCGCGGCTGATCTCGACATGTTGTTCGATGAATCGATCAGCGTTTAATTCCCCATTGCGTATCGGAAACTGAGCCCGTTCGGCGCGTTCCATCGCGTCTTTCGGGTTCTCCAACAGGTTGAGCGCGGCGGCTCGCAACGCTTCAGGGTCTTGCGATGGCACAAATGTCACTGCGTCTTTGGCATAATAGGCGTCTAGTCCGCCCGCATCGCTGACAATTAGCGGTACGCCGTGGATAATCGCTTCCTGTGACACTGTTGCGCCGCTGGCATGTAGATTGGGAATGAGCGGGACCGCCATAACCGACGCGGCGGCGATTTCCTGTTTCAGCTCTTCATCCGTTTTCAGGCCTCGGATTTCAACATTCGGGGCCCCTTTGGCGAATTTCGCTTTCAGCTTGGTGGAGAAGATTTTCAATTCAATGCCGGGCTGGTTTGCAAAAGCTTCGATCGCCGTATGCCAATCGCGATGACGGTCATTCCCGATACAGACCACGCGATGTGGTGTGTTCTCGCGCAAAACAGGCGCTTTCATGCCCTCATGCGGAATCCCGAAACGAACAAGATCAACCCGCTTATCCGGGAATAGCTGCTTGGCGACGTCGAGATTTAACGGCGAATGCACGGTGAGAACGTCAACATATTTGATTAGGTGCTTGTACAAAGCTCGCCGCAATGGATCGACGCCAGGCCATTTGTCGAACAACCAGACGCTCTGGCCGAGTAATTTCGGGCGAGGCTTGTTCTTGCCTCTTAAGGCCATGATCATGGCCATGGCGAGGAATTGCGATTCCGTATGGGTCCAGATGATATCAGCCGCCATTGCCTTTTCGGCATTGTTGCGGGCGTGAATATAATCGAACCCGAAAATGACCCGAAACGCACCGCGGATCAGGTTAAGGATAGGCGCGTTTTTGATTTTCAGCGAGAATTCGACATCGCAGCCCATGTCCCGCGCGCGATGATAGCCATAAGGCGTCGGGTCGCAAATGCCGACAAGGCTGCCCTCGGACCACATCTTTTCCCACGCAATAACATCTTGCCCGTGGGCCAGATGTACAAACACTTTGATGCGATTTTCAGAGGCCTCTTTTGGGGCCGTTTCTTTTTCAGTCATCAACTCAACTGTCCCGTGACGGAGCATTTTCGCTTGGTTCGCCTTGAGTTTAGCAAACGCCGGACCGGTCGGTCGAATGCTATCAAAGCGAGCCAGGAGCCACATACAATAACCGTCAGATGAAGGGAAATCAGCACCCAGATGGGGGCGGAGATATCAAGAAATTGCGTGATCCCGTTTGACCACGCAAATAGCGGGAAGTGGAGCACATAGATCGGATAGGACAGTTCACCGCCAATGCGCGATAGCGATAAACCGCGACCGGATTGGTGAATCCCCGCTGCCAGCAGAACCAGGAATGGTGTCCACCCACAAATAAACAGCGCATCAAGAACGACCGAAAGGTTGGCGTCTGTGCCGCGTGGAATCAGCAGCGGGATCATGAGCGCCAATGCAACCGCCCAGAACGGGACCCGAAACGGGATGATGGATTTCTTATGCAACGCATAAACGATCAATCCGGCTGCGAATGAGACTCCGACGCGCGGGATTCCCCAAAAGAAGTCGCTCGTTCGGTCTCCAAGCAATAGATCACCATGAGCCAATCCGGCAGCCAAAAGCAGGCCTGCGCAGATAATTGCAAAACCGACCACGCGTCTGAAGGTTAATATAGCAAAGGCGGCAGCCCAGGCGAAATTGATCAGCAGCTCATAGAATAGCGACCATAAGGGCCCATTGATTGGGAACACTTCCAAAGGACCGCTAAGGACAATCGTTTCTCCCAGATAGGGCAAAACCAGCAGTCCAAGGACGCTAGCGGTTACAATGTCGCCCAATGCGACGTCCTCATTTGAGAGAATGATTTTGCTTAGAAAGTAAGCCGCCGCTATGATAACAGATAAAGCCATGAGCGGGTAAAGGCGGATCAGCCGTGTCCAGGCGAAATCGATAAAATTCAAGTCTTTCCCGATTCGACTGCCATAGGCGTGCGCCATGACGAAGCCACTGAGACAGAACACGGCGTGGGCTTTCGCGACGGCTCGTGTCGAGGCGCGTGACTTGTTCAATGCGATTGCCGATGCAGCTCGG
>JBCCDZ010000296.1:0-3939 GCA_039030525.1 Pseudomonadota bacterium
CGCTCGGCACGAAAATCAGCGCCTCGACGACCAGAACACTGGCAATCGCGATGAGGAACAGCCTGAATGACAGACTGTCCCGCCAGCGTAGCGTGCGCTTTCCGGCGCGGATTTCCGAAGACTCACTCACCCCAAGCGACGTAGCTTAAGGGATCCGTTGCAGCAACCCGACCAAGGTCCGCGAGGCTTTGCCAAACACAGTTGGGGTAAAGTGCGCACTGGCGGCGCGCTTCACGACTTCAGCCCTTGTTGGGTAAGGTGACATCACATTTGTCAGCGATTGCACACCCAATTTATTGGACATGCCATAGCCGACAATCTGGATGATATCGCCGGCGCCGTCGCCGACAACAGATGCGCCGAGAATCTTGCCTTTGCGGATCACAAGCTTGGCTTCGCCGAGCGTTTTGCCTTCTGCGATGGCCCGGTCATTCTCATGGAACGGGAAAGACGAGGTTGTGACGCTGTCGCCATATTGGGCGCGCGCTTCTGCTTCGGTGAGCCCGACCTGAGCCACTTCTGGCGCGACATAGGTCACAGCTGGCAAAGGCAGATCGCTGGCCTTGCTGCCTTGCTTGAACAAAGCCCGCCGAGTGAAGACAGAGGCATGCCAGCCCGCCAGGTGGGTGAACTGACCCTGACCCGCAATATCGCCAAGCGCCCAGACGCGTGGATTGGAGACCGAACGCAGCTTTTCGCTGACCTGAATGCCGCTGCGGTCAAAATCGACTTTGCCGGCTTCCAGCTCGAGCCCGTCCAGCATGGCGCGGCGGCCGACAGCGACCAGCAAGTGCGTGCCTTGAACCGTTTGAGTGCCACTTTCGCTTTCAGTATCGACCGAGATATTGCCTTCAGTGCCGGTAATTTTTACGGCCTTATGGCCTTCGAGAATATTGACGCCTTCTTCGCGGATCGCGTCGACGGCGATCTTGGCATGATCGGCTTCTGCGCGCGCCATCGCGCGGCCCATTTCGATCACGGTAACCTCAGAGCCGAGGCGGTGAAAGGCTTGCGCCATCTCCATCCCGATCGGGCCACCGCCCAGGATCACCAGATGCTTTGGCTGTTCTGGCAGGGAGAAGACGGTTTCATTGGTGATGTATGGCGTCTCGCTGAGGCCCGGAATAGGCGGCACAAAGGCGATCGACCCGGTCGAAACGATGATCCGTCGCGCGGTCGCTTCGGTCGTGGCAGAGACGACGGTCTTTGGGTCCGCGAATTTTGCGTGCTCGCGGATAACCGTGACACCAAGACCTTCAAACCGTTCCTGACTGTCAATCGGTGCGATCGTGTCGATGGCGTTGCGAACATGCGCTTTGACTTTTTCCCAGTCGACGGTCGGCGCTGAAACGCTGACGCCATATTTGGCGCTTTCGCGGGCGGTCTGCGCATATTTCGCTGTGGTCAGCAGGGCTTTCGATGGCACGCAGCCATAATTCAGGCAGTCACCGCCCATTTCGGCTTTCTCATAGAGAATGACATTAAGGCCCAGCATCGCTGCACCAGCGGCCGCGGACAGCCCGCCTGATCCACCGCCAATGACGATGAGGTCGGCTTTGAGCTTGCGTTTAACGCCCGTTTCACTTGGAGCTTTAGTCATTGTTTTTGTCTCCATAAGCTCAGTATCGGCCATCCGGGCCGCTGGTGTTGCAATCGTATCTGACATTTAGGCCTCCGCCGGCGCGGCTTTGCGGCCGGTGATTTTTTGATACGCAACCGGGATCAATGAAACGACGCCGAGTGCGATAAAGGCGGGCAGGAAGTTCGCAGCGAGGCTGCCAATATCGACTTCTCCGCCTTCCAGCAGCGTGCCCTTAATGGCCGCGCCAATCCAGGTGTAAGCCAGGGTGCCAGGGATAATGCCGAAGAAGGTGGTGATCAGAAAATCGCGATATTTGGCGCCTAACAGGCCAGGTGCGATATTCACAACCGCGAACGGGAAGAGCGGGATCAGTCGCAGCGCAAACATGTAAGACAGCGCATTTTCATTAAACCCCTTCTCCATCCGCTCCAGAAACGGACCGGCGATCTGACGCAAGACACTGCCGAGCGACGTTTTGGCCGCGAAGAACAGGATAGACGCGCCGAGTGTCGCGCCGATCAATGTCGCCGGCGTTCCGACATACAGTCCAAACAAGAAACCGCCGGCAATCGTCAGGACACCGCCTGGAATGATGAAGGTCGTCGCGGCGGCATAGATCAGAATGTAGAGACCGAATACCAGGAGCAGGTTGTTGCGCACCAACTCATCCAGCCAGACGGCATTGTCGGAGAGACTTTCAAGCGTCAGATACTGATGCCAGCCTTGAGACACGGCCAGAGCGAGACCGGCAGCAATAATATAAACCGGCCACAGCTTGATCCAGATCGGGCTTTGTTTCTTCTCTTCAGTATCAGTCATTCTTCTTATCCTTCTTGCAGGCTCTTGAATTTTACGAGCCTTGTCGGTCTTCCGCGTCGTTCAGAGACCAATCATATTCGTGTTTCGTAATCCGGGGCTTGGCTTCAATCTGTGCTGCGAGCTCTGGCTCAGCGTGTTCTAAGAGATGGTCAATCACGCCATCATTGTTGCCGCCAAAATCCTCGCGGAACCATTTATAGATGGTCGAGACTTGCAAAGTGCCATTCTTGCGAACGGTCACGCCGCGGGGATTGTTGATATAGTCGCGGGCTGCATCATCGAGTTCATCATTCAAAGTTGCGCCAAACCAGGCATCGGTGCGCAGGTTCGGGCAACCAAAAGACGCGCAATTCACCGCATAATGGACGCGCGGATCGCTGAACTCGACGCGCAAAATATTGTGCTCAAGGTCATCGAGGCTGACTTCCTCGCCATCGACCACAGTTTTGACCCGTTTCCAGGGGCCGACAATATAGCCTGAGCGAATGGATTTCACCGGATAGCGACCGACAATATGCTGGATGGTGAGGGCATTATAAACATTCGCATACGCAGCGAATTGTTCATCCTCATCCAATGTCTCAAAGTCGAGCGTCTCAAAACTTGCCAAATAAGCATCCAGCTTGGCGCTATCTTCTGTATTGGCTTGCAGGGCGCCATAATCAAACCGGTTCACACCATCATCTGACTCAACCACATAGGTGCCGAGAATATCGTCCCATGGCTGATGCAATTCAGCATCGTCTGCGGCAGCAGATCCAGCGGCAAGCGTCATTGTCATAGCTCCAGCGGCAATAAAAGTGCGTAGCATAATTTAGGCATCCCTTCGAAACTTTGTTCGAAGCCGATATATTTCGAGCTATAAGGAGATGCACGACACAGTCCGGTCGCGATCTATCACTCATCCGTGAGCTGGGTTTGAGGTGCAAATCCTGCTGGATTTCTCTTGACCTGCGGGGTTCGCGCACGTAATAGCCGCGCTTTCGAGATTAACACACCTGAGTTGAGGCGAGACGCCGATGAAACGTACATTCCAGCCCAGCCGCCTGAAGCGCGCCCGCACGCACGGTTTCCGTTCGCGTATGGCGACCAAAAATGGCCGCAAGGTTCTGGCCCGCCGCCGTGCGAAAGGCCGCAAGGAACTGTCTGCTTAAAGACAGCCTGCCGGGGGCTTCCCATGGCGAAAATTGATACATCCGAAGCTGGGGTCGTTCGTTTAAAGAACCGGCCCCAGTTTCTTTTTGTCCGAGGCGGACATGCTGAGCGCCGTAAAAGCCTGGTGGTTCAAGCCCGGCGCCGCAAGAATTCCGCCACGATTGGCGCTGGATTCACCGCCACCAAGAAGATCGGCAATGCGGTTACCCGTAATCGAGCCAAGCGCCGGCTGCGCGAAGCGGCCCGGACAATGCTGCCCCTTCACGGTGAGGTCGGGACTGACTATGTATTCATTGCCCGAATGGACACTGCGACCATTGGCTGGCAGCGGCTGCTTGACGATATGGAAAGCGCACTGATAAGCCACGCGCAGCATTTCTCAG
>JBCCDZ010000297.1:0-3915 GCA_039030525.1 Pseudomonadota bacterium
CCGCCTGGGCTGAGACTTCTTCATTCGTCTTGGCGTGATCTGAAACATTATAGATCATCTTGGTCACCGGCTGACCGTCTTTGGTGCCGCGCAAGATTACGCCGATCGAGGTCTTGCCGGTATAGCCTTCCGCCAGCGTGCTGGGCACAGGCAGCAAGTCTTTCAGGAATTCCATCGGGATGATGTCCATGCCCTTATGCTTGATCGGCTCGAGCCCGATCAGGCCGATCGATTTGAACACGTCCAGATGCTTGATGTATTCCTCGCCAAACGTCATCCAGAAGCGGATCTGCTTCAGGCCTTTAATATGTTTGACCAGGCTTTCTTCTTCTTCGTGATAGATCAGGTAGGACATTTTCGGCCCGACCTCTGGATAGTCGATCATCGTTCGAACAGATAGGGCCGGGATCTCAATCCAGGTCCCGTCTTTCCAATAGCGCCCATCCTGGGTGACTTCGCGCAGATTGATTTCCGGATTGAAATTGGTCGCGAACGTCTTGCCATGATCGCCGGCATTGCAATCGACTATGTCGATATATTCGATCTCGTCGAGCAGACCTTCCTGCTGCGCATAGGCGCAGTATATATTGGTGCAACCAGGGTCGAATCCGCAGCCGAGAATGGCTGTTAGGCCGGCCTGTTTGAACCGCTCCTGATACGCCCATTGCCAGTGATATTCGAACTTGGCGACATCGCGCGGTTCGTAATTGGCGGTATCCATATAATGGGTTTTGGTGGCGAGACAGGCATCCATGATTGGCAGATCCTGGTAAGGCAGCGCCATATTGATCACGAGATCCGGTTTGACCCGTTCGATCAGAGCGATCGTTTCTTCGACATTATCTGCATCAACTTGCGCGGTTTCGATCGTACTTGTGCAAGTTTCTGCAACTTTTGTGCAGGAGATGAGTCGCCTCGATGCCAGCGTAATATGCTTAAACGTCTCGCGGTCCATGGCGCATTTTTGCGCGACGACAGAGCCTGCAGCCCCGGCCCCAATGATCAATACTCGATCCATAAATCTTGGCCCTCTTTCCACACCAGAAGATGATGTCTTGCCAATACTGGAACTGATCCGGGTGCGCTAGATCATTTTCTCTGACGAAATGGCACAAACCTGCTGTCAGGCCTGCAGATCGCGCATGATCGTATCTTCAGTAGCTTTCCCCGCGGAAATGCGTTAAGAGCGCCGCTTCCTTTTGATCCGGAGGGGTTTCATGACCTATCGGCACTTCATCGATCTGTGGCAGCTAGAGGCGAGCGAGTTGCGCGCGATTCTAGATCAAGCGCATGCGATGAAACGCGCCCGATCAGGCTGGCCGAAAGGGAAAGTCGACGCTGATGCTCCGCTCGACGGGCATACAATGGCGATGATTTTCGAAAAGAACTCGACCCGGACGCGGTTCAGCTTTGAAGCCGCAATGCGCCAACTCGGCGGCGACTCGATCATTGCGACAGCGGCGGACATGCAGCTGGGACGGGGTGAAACCGTTGAAGACACAGCCCGGGTTCTGAGCCGCTATGTCGACATGGTGATGCTGCGCGCCAATAGTCATGACGACCTGGAAGTGTTCGCTGAAGCCGCTTCGGTGCCCGTCATCAACGGCCTGACCGATCGCTCGCATCCATGTCAAATCATGGCGGACCTGATGACGCTGGAAGAAGCCGGCGTGACCCTCAACGGTGCGCGCCTGGCCTGGACCGGCGACGGCAATAATGTCTGTTCCAGCTTCATTCATGCCGCGCCAAAGTTCGGTTTCTCATTCGCGGTCGGGACACCGGAGCGCTATGCGCCGGATGAAGAAGACGTCGAGATTGCGCGCCAACTGCAAGGCCGGATCGATCTTTACGACACTGCCGAAGAAGCCGTTGCCGGCGCTGACGTTGTGATCACCGATACCTTTGTCTCCATGGGCGACAAGGACGGCCAGGAGCGCTTGGCCGAGCTTGATCCATATGCTGTGACCGATGATCTGATGGAGCTTGCACAGGGCGGTGCCAAATTCCTGCATTGTCTGCCCGCTCATCGCGGTGAAGAAGTCGATCCAGAAGTGATTGACGGCGCGGATTCGCTGGTCTGGGACGAAGCGGAAAACCGGCTGCATGCGCAAAAGGCGATTATGCGCTGGTGTCTGTATAAATAAGTGGCGGCAGAGATCGACATTCTGATCGATGCCGATGCCTGCCCGGTAAAGGATGAGACCTATAAAGTGGCATTGCGCCATCAGGTGCCTGTCACGCTGGTCTCGAACAGTTTCCTGCGCGTCCCACAACACCCATTGATCGAGCATATCACAGTCAGCGATGGCTTCGACGCCGCGGATGATCATGTCGTCGAACTGGCGCACGCTGCGAGTATTGTCGTGACCGCAGATATCCTATTGGCAGAACGCGCGCTCCAGAAGGGGGCGATTGTCTTGGGGCCGAATGGCAAGCCGTTCACTGAGAACTCGATTGGCGGGGCCATCGCGACACGCGCGATCATGGCAGATTTGCGCGCGGGCGGCGACCAGGTGGGTGGTGCAGCGCCATTTTCAAAAGCCGATCGCTCGCGCTACCTTTCGGCCCTGGATGAGGCGCTGAACCGCTTGAAGCGGGCCGCGCGTTAAGCCGGCATACGTGTCCGATCAGCGGCCCAGGCCAGGAGCGATAACAGACTGAACGCGATCAGCGCCATAATCGCAAATTGCGGAATGGCGGGGGGATGATCGACCGGTAAGTGATTATAGACTTGTAAGGCCAGCATAAACCCGATCAGCAGCCATGGTGCGACGCGTCCAATCAGGCCTTTGGGCTTGGTATGCGCGAGATACAACGCGCCGCCGACGAGCAACAGACCGAACTCGACCACTTGCGTCCAGAGCAGGCTGTTCCACAAACCGAGGCCAACCTTCGGACCCCCGAACCACAAAGCCAGGTCCGGACCATGCGCGATAAGATCGGTGAGCCAATGGCTGAACACAGCAAGCCCGATGATAATCCCTGCCGTCACCGCTTTGGCGCCTTTGCGCAACGCTGCATAAAGCGCGCCCGCGGCAATCGCCCAGATGACCGCAGCGACGAGCGAGTGCGTGTAGGGCATGTGATGCAGGTCCAGGATGGAGGCTTCCATAAAGCCTGGCGCGACGTCGAATTTTTCAATCCCGACCAGGACTAATCCGGCCCAGGCAAAATCAACCAATTGCACAGCCACAAAGAGCTGCCAAAGGGGAATTGCTGGTTTGACGGCGCGGGCTGCAAACGCAGCGCCATAGTGTCCGATAAACATGATGATGGCCTCCCAGATTTATGATGCGAGGGGATTCAATGAAGGTCAATCATTACGGCGCCTGAGCGGTCGTTTGCTTATCAGGCAGCTTCAGTGGTTTCGCTCTACCCAAAATCCCTCTAAGAGGCCGCAATGAATGGATTTCTTTTAGTTGCTTTAGGCGGCGCGATTGGCGCTTCGATGCGCTATGGCGTTGGACTTGCCTTCACCGAGCATGGCGGCGTATCCGGCGCCTGGTCGACTTTGTTCGTGAACGTGATTGGCAGCTTTGTGCTCGGTGCCATGATGGGGTGGTTCACCAGTCGTGAACCAGCGCTCGAGAATACGCTTTGGCTGCTTGTCGGCGTCGGCATGATGGGCGCGTTTACGACCTTCTCTGCTTTTTCCCGCGATACCGTGCATATGTTCATGACGGGCGAGATGATGAAAGGCCTGGTTTTCGCAGGTCTGAATATGGTCGGGGCTCTGGCCGCCTTTGCGGTTGGGTTGCTGGCCCTGAAACGGTTGCTCGCATGAGCCGGCAAGTCATCACCGAAACCGTCAGTGAAAAAGAAGGCGGCGTCCGCCTGGATCGCTGGGTGAAGCGGCGCATGCCGATGACGCAAGGCGAGCTGGAAAAGCTATTGCGCAAAGGCCAGATCCGGGTC
>JBCCDZ010000298.1:0-3824 GCA_039030525.1 Pseudomonadota bacterium
CCTTGGCGTGCTCACAAGCTTGCACATTCTGGGTGTTTCGATGTTGCTGCAAAACGCCTCGGAGACTGACACCGCCATTCCCTTCGAGCAAAGCATTCGTTGGCTCGCGGGCGGCTCATTCGCGCTTTACCTGATCCACTTCCCGGTCATGCATTTCGCGACAGCCTATTTGCCAGGCGGCGTCGACGCAGCTTGGCGGCAAGCGGCTTTGCTCATCCTGCCTTGTCTCGCTGCTTATCTGTTTGCGGAAGTGACCGAACGGCGTCGCCCGGCGCTGCGCAAATGGCTGCGCGACATCGCCCTAAACGCAAACCGCCGCCACAAGGCTGTGACGGCGGCGGAATAGATTAGGCTTAGTTGTTTAGGCCAGAGCAGGCTCTAGCTTCTTGCAATCCTCAACCAGACCTTTCACCGCATCGACAGACGCCATGAACATGGCGCGTTCGCTGTCGGTAAAATCGAACTCAACAATCTTCTCAGCGCCATTTGCACCGATCAAGGTTGGCACACCAACATAAAGACCGTTCAATCCATACTGACCGTCACACCAAGAAGCTGATGGCAGAACGCGCTTTTGGTCTTTCAGGTATGACTTTGCCATCGAGATGGCGGATTCGGCAGGCGCATAATAGGCAGACCCGGTCTTCAACAGGGCGACAATCTCGCCGCCGCCTTTACGGGTCCGGTCGACGATCGCGTCCAGTTTCTCCTGGCTCATCCAACCTTGATTGACAAGTTCCGTCAGCGGCAGGCCGCCCACGGTAGAGTGGCGCACCATCGGCACCATGGAATCGCCGTGACCGGCTAGGGTCCAGGCATGAATGTCAGCAACCGAAACGCCGGTGGCTTCAGACAGGAAGTATGCAAAACGGCTGGAATCGAGCACGCCTGCCATGCCAACCACTTTATTGGTGGGCAGACCAGAGAATTGCTGCAGGGCCCAGACCATAGCGTCGAGCGGGTTGGTGATGCAGATCACAAATGCATTTGGCGCGTGGGCCGCAATACCTTCGCCAACCGCTTTCATGACTTTCAGATTGATGCCGAGCAGGTCATCGCGGCTCATACCAGGCTTGCGCGCCACACCTGCGGTGACAATGCAGACGTCTGCGCCGGCAATATCAGTATAATCATTAGCCCCCTTGAGCGCGACAGAACTATTATACACCGGGGTCGATTCAGCGAGATCCAGCGCTTTGCCTTGTGGCAGGCCTTCAGCAATGTCGAACAGAACGACGTCGCCAAGCTCTTCACGTGCGGCCACATGCGCCAAAGTTCCACCAATCATGCCCGATCCAATAAGGGCGATTTTCTTGCGAGCCATCCCGGCCTCCTGTAAAAAATGAGGTTTCTTGGGCTTCCCCTAGCCGAGGGACGTCGCGGGTGCAATGTAACCATGGTCGCAGGTTGAATTTTTGGCTGGATTCGAAGCGCGAACTCAGCCAAATCAAGCGCCATGATACCGCGCGCTCAAAAATCACCTATCCCACTCGAGATTTGCCACCTGGCCAAAGCCATTGAAATCCTGGGCGATCGCTGGACATTACTCATCCTGCGCGGGGCACTTTTCGGCGTGCGACGGTTCGATGATTTTCAAAATGAGCTCAGCATTCCGCGTACTGTTCTGTCGGGACGATTGAAGAAACTGGTCGAGTCCGGCGTTCTGACCAAGAAGGCCTATAAGGAAGACGGCAAACGCGCGCGTCCGGAATATTTGCTAACAGAGGCTGGAGAGGCCCTACGCCCGGTCCTGATGGGGCTCAATCTCTGGGGCGATGAATGGGCGAGCGACGGCGCGGCGCCTCTACTCTCGTTCACGCACGCCAAGACCCGCCAAAAAGTGCGCCCTGCCTTTGTCGATGAAGACGGCAAAGAAACCAAATTAAGTGAAATGCGGATTTCGCTGCGCCGCTAGCGCGCTTTGCCCCAGACCCGAAGCGGATCAAATGCGCCGGTTTCCGCGGCTTTCTGCAATTGCGCCAGCTGGTCGCCGACCGGGCTGGTACTGTCTATGACCCCACCGCCATAAATCGCCTGATCGAGGCGGCAAATGCGTTCGAACAGATTTTCCGACCGCTCAACCAGATTGAGGAAAATGTCCGGCAGACCGCGGCCACGCTGGGCCTGGGCATCCAATGCCGGGTCTTCACGGCTAATCCTGTATTTAGGCTGCATTGCATCTTCGGGATGCATATCGCCATCTTTTACCGCTTTTTGCATAACCAACCAGGAGGCCGCTTGCATTAGCCTGGTCGTCAATTCCATGCTCCAGGCGGCATAGGTCAGGCTCGCCTCACGCGGCAATGTCGCTGACAATTTGCGCCCCGGTCCATCTAGATAGGACGCGGTTTCTTCGACCAGGGCCATGCCGTCAACAAAGACCTTCTCGAACACTTTTCCATCTGTGAAAGATAGATCGGTAAACTCTGAGACTGGATTTCGGGGCTGTTCGGCCATGCTCTTTAGACTTCCAAGGCAGTATTCTTTTATCAGACTTTAACGCGGGGCTTCCTTAGAAGATCTTAATCACCGCCGCCAAAAAGCGCATCCGCTGCAGATTTATGTGACTGCTTTTTCTGCAATTCAGCTTCGCAGGCGGCAATCTCAGCCTTCAATTCTTCAATCCGTTCGAGCAAATCTTCAACCGAAAATCGCTCCAGATCCAGTTTCTTTTCCGGGGTTGGTTCATCTTCAAACATAGTTTGCCCTTTCCCACTCCGTTTCCTCGCCTCTATGTAAGCAGGAACACGAAAATGGACAGGAGTGTCAAATGGGCGAAACGATGTGGGCTGTGGTGGTTGAAGATGATCAACCCCTGAAACTGGGGCAAGTCGATAAGCCCACATGCGGCCCGAATGATGTCCTGGTCGAGATTGTCACCGCCGGACTCAACCGCGCGGACCTGGTACAGCGGCGGGGTATGTATCCACCGCCTCCTGGCGCGTCGACCATTATGGGTCTGGAATGCGCCGGTACGATTGTCGCCACCGGGTCTGACGTTTCAGGGTGGACCGTGGGCGACCGCGTCTGCGGCCTGATGGCAGGTGGCGGTTATGCCGAGTTTGCAATTGTGGATCAGGGCTCCTTGTTCAAAATCCCTGATGCAATGAGTTTCGACCAAGCCGGCGCTCTGCCGGAAGTTATGATGACCGTCTGGGCCAATATTTTTGATCGCTGCCAGTTCAAGGCCGGCGAGAGCGCCCTCATTCATGGCGGCACCAGCGGCATTGGCACAATGGCCATCCAGATGCTGAAACACGCCGGTGCAGCGAATGTCATGATCACAGCAGGAAGCGCTGAAAAATGCGACTATGCGGAACAATTGGGCGCTGATCGCGCCATCAATTATCGCGAAGAAGATTTTGAAGCCATTGCGCGTGATGCTGGCGGCGCAGATGTCATCCTCGATATGGTCGGTGGTGATTATGTCCAAAAGAACATTTCCGTCGCCAAGATTGGCGGTCGCATCGTCAATATTGCCTATATGCAAGGCGCGCAGGTTAATCTGAACCTGCTGCCTTTAATGCTGAAACGCCTGATTCTGACCGGTACGACGCTGCGCGCCCGACCGAATGATGACAAGCAACGGATCCGCGACGCCATTCTGGCGGATTTCTGGCCAGCCGTGCTGTCTGGCACGATCAAGCCGGTTATCGACACCGCATATCGCTTCGAGGACGCGGAAGCCGCGCAGGCGCATATGGCCAAAGGCGGGCATATCGGCAAAATCTTGCTGTCTCGACAGCAGAGTTAGGCTTTCCTTCTGAGCCTACGCTCGCTATACTGCATGAGTTAGGTAATTTCATGCCAGAGACCCTGACCGC
>JBCCDZ010000299.1:0-3817 GCA_039030525.1 Pseudomonadota bacterium
CCTGGCCTTGATCCATGGCGAGACCCCGTTCCCCGTCGAAGCGACGACCCTGGCGCCCTGCGCCATTCTTCACCATGATGAGATGCTGTTTGATGGTGAGCCAGAAGCGCCACTCATTCCTGCGCAAGAAGAAATCAGCGGTGGCGAAGGCGTCTTCCTGTTCGACGACGCGCCAAGCTTCGAAGACGAAATCTTCGCCGAACGCGAACAACACGCCGCTTAATGACCTAACGGAGAGAGTTCCCGGCCATGGCCGACGGATACGGACATTTAGGCGATTCCGCCGACACGCTAACACTTTCCACCCCGGCACAGAAACAGTGCCGGGTTATCGTTGTTGGCAATGAAAAAGGTGGCGCCGGAAAATCGACGGTCTCAATTCACCTGGCCATCGCGCTCATGCGGATGGGCAGCAAAGTCGGTGTTATCGATCTTGATGTGCGCCAACGGACGCTGACACGCTACCTTGAGAACCGTATGCGCTGGATGCAATCCACAGGCGCAAAGCTGCCAATGCCTGAGATTATCCGTGTCGATGCCAGCGCCGAGCGCGATCTCGACGTGGCGGAAAAGGAAGAGACGGAACGCTTTCACACGTCGCTCGAGCGTCTGAAATCGGTTTGCGAGTTGATCATTGTGGATGCCCCCGGCGGCGACACTTATCTTTCGCGGATCGCGCATATGAGCGCTGATTCGCTGATCACGCCCTTGAACGATTCCTTTGTCGATTTCGATCTGCTTGGCGATGTGAATCCGCAAACGTTGGAAGTGCTACGGCCTAGTTTTTACTCAGAAATGGTCTGGCAATGCCGCAAGAATAAAGCCCGGACGTCTCGCCAACCCATCGACTGGATTGTGATGCGCAACCGTGTGTCGCCTTTGGAAGCACGGAACAAGCAGAAAGTTGGCGAAGCGCTGGCCAATCTGTCCAAACGAATCGGCTTTCGCCTCGCCCCAGGACTATCTGAGCGGGTGATTTATCGCGAGCTGTTTCCAGCAGGGCTCACATTGCTCGATTTGACCGAGAGCGGATCGAATGTCTCATTCACAATGAGCCACGTCGCGGCGCGGCAAGAATTGCGTGACCTCGTCATCCTGTTGCAGCTGCCAGAATTGGCCGGCACCGAAATATCGTTCTGATCTCAATCCAGTACCGGCGGGTGACGCCACCAAACTTAGTTCAATAGATCAGAACGTTCTGGTCTTGCAGCTGACTAAACCAAGCATAAACCGGGAATTCGCTCTGCTTTTGGTCAATCCTGGATGGAATGATCAGAGCCGGTCCGCGAAACAGCGCACCAGGTGGCATGCCAAACACGGTTTTGACCGCACGATTGAAATTCGCATTCGACGAGAAACCCCATTTCTCTGCCACTTCGGTCAGTCGGCCGCGATGAATCCCGCCCTCAGCCAAATCCCAGACCGCGGCATAGAGTCGGCGATCCTGAATATATCGTCGGACGCCGCCATCGACTTCAAACATTCGGTATAGCGTTGCACGCGATAGATTGAACTGATCGCAGATCCGGGCGGGCAACAGGCTGAGGTCGCCGAGATTCTCTTCTATATAGTCTCGAATGAGCCGATTGCGGGCCCGCCACCATTCAACACGATCCGAAGAGGCGTGACGATGGCTGGACAGGATCGAATTGGTGAGATGCAATAATGTATTGGGATCGAAGTCCGACTCTTCACCTACGTGTTCGACGGGCTCAAAAAAGTGATGCAGCTCAGTGGCCAACATCACGCCTTGCACGGAATCGATTGGAATCAAGACCGGGTCAATTCGGTCTGACTGAGAGAACCCCAACAATTCGCGCGGCATAAACATGATTTCGCCAACCGCGTCCTGGTGACTGGCCCGGAAAGGCTGAGCAAGATCGACAATTGTAATATGGCCAGGGCGTTGGACAAAGGATCGACACTCAAAATCCATCGCGATGGACCCTGCCGACAGGAATTGAATCGCAAGCGCGCCATTCGGCGTTGAAGCGAGTCTTTGACTGCGCTGAGCCAACTGGCTGCCGGTGGCAAACTTCGCGCCCGCGAGCCGACCTTGTACGCGTCCGCCCCAAAAGCTCGTTCCATCCTCATTGCGAGGGTGCAGAGCGTGCATGTCGACGATGGGAGACCAAACAGCGGCCCAATCTGCGATTGAAAGAGGGGCCAGACGCCAATCTGTGTCCGTCTGAGGCCCGTGCGAAAGAGATGTCAGTGCGTTCGTTTGCATGACCATATTCTTAGGATGATTTGAACGCCTAGAAATTCTCGTTCCGTCTCAAACTTTGCGAAAATCAAGTATTGGGGTCACCTATAGGGACCAAGAAAAATATCCAATAGGTCTTTCTGAGACGTGGAGGTAATGACGAAGTGTAATTCACTGGGTAAAACCAACCTGTACGCTGATTACTAAGTAACATCGTACATGTGAATAGCTCTTAACTTCCTTTTGGTTGCAACTACTAACGTCCCCTAGTACTCACGCAATCAATTGGCGCGCCTTGGTCGTTTAACGCAGTCGGCCAAGGCGCATTTTTTTCTTTCGATCAAATGACAAAATGTCGATGAGCATTCGTCGATTATTCACCATGACTCACGGCAATCGGGGACGCTCAATCAAATGATTGCGTTATGGCACGACCCTATGCGTGTGCCGTCAAACCCGATTGCAAGCGTCGATCATGCAGCATCGCGGCCCTGCCCGCTTGCGCGCATTTCATCGCGTATTTCGGATCATGTGAGAGCAGGCGCAGATGGCACTCTGAGCAAGGCGCCGGGAGACGTCCCGAACACGTGCCGAACCGATCGATTGAAGTTGGATGGTGACGAAAACCCCCAACGCTTCGCAGCTCTTTGAATTTTACCTCTTCGTCGCGGCATATCCGAGATTTCCAACAAGGCCCGAAACAGCCGCCGATCGACAATGTAGCTGCGAACGCCGCCCTGTGCCTCAAACAGCCGGTACAGCGTCGCGCGCGACAGGCCGAATTCAGGAAGCAAGGTTTCCGCGCTGAGATCAAGGCGCTCCAGATTGTCTTCGACAAACGTTCGAATTTCGATCAATTGCGCTTGTCGCGCCGCTCGACGCGGGCTCAAACGCCTGCGAGGCTGCAACATCGCCATCCGCACGGTCGCAAGCAAACGCTGCATCAGCGCATAAGAATAAACCTGTGAATTAACGGACAAAGCCTCGAACGCTTCCGACACGATGGCACGTACGGTCTGGGCGATTGGGTCATCGCCGCACAAAATACGTAAG
This sequence comes from Pseudomonadota bacterium, assembly GCA_039030525.1. Classification (GTDB taxonomy): domain Bacteria; phylum Pseudomonadota; class Alphaproteobacteria; order Caulobacterales; family Hyphomonadaceae; genus Henriciella. The sequence continues at coordinate 3,260 of JBCCDZ010000299.1, forward strand.
CCTGGCACTTCGCCGACCTCAAGCCCGAGCATGCGTCGGGGAATCAACAAGGATTTGAAACGGGATGGATACCGCAATGCCTCAAATGGATGATCCAGATCGCGCAGGATCAGATCGTTACCCCGACCATCGAATGGGACACCGCCCATGATCCCCGTCAGGCGTCCTCCGTCATAACACGTGACCAGCACGAAGCCGGGCGTTTCAGACACTTTTGCACTTGATCGCCGCACCAATTGCCCGCCACAGCCCCCCCTGAGGAGGCCGACAGGTCCGACATTGGACACGCTGACATCGTTATGCCTCTGCATGCGGGCACTGTTCAGGCCCTGAATCGAACAGAAGGGTGCGCATATTGTTTGCCATGCTTGAAGGTGGCCATGTCTCGCCACCGGCTGGATGGGAATGGCGTCCTCGCTCAATCTCCCATCTATAGTTTCAGTTCTTTCCAACACCTGACCAATCCTAACGTGTCGGCCCCCTTTCTAAACTGACTTTAACAAAGTCAAAAATATATTCAATACAATAAATTAGAATAGTTCTGTAATTAGAAATTGA
>JBCCDZ010000300.1:0-3801 GCA_039030525.1 Pseudomonadota bacterium
CGCCGTTCCGGATGCCGGTCCAGTGGGTCAACCGCCCGAACCTCGATTTCCGCGGCTTTTCAGGGCAAATCGCGTCCGGCTCAATCAAGCCCGGTGACCGCGTCAAGACATTGCCGAGCGCCAAGGAAACCACAATTGAACGCGTTGTCGTTCATGGCGGCGATCTGAAAGAAGGCATTGCTGGACAATCGGTGACGCTGACTTTTGCTGATGAGGTCGACACCTCGCGCGGCGATATCATCTGCGCCGCTGGTGAACCGGCTGAAGTCGCCGACCAGTTTCAGGTCCGCGTGCTGTGGATGGCCGATAGCGAAATGCTGCCCGGCCGACGCTACCTGGTCAAGATTGGCGCCAAGACGGTCACTGCAACCGTGCTCGATCTGAAATTCGGGATCGACGTCAACACGCTGCAAGACAAGCCTGCGACCACGCTCGGCCTGAATGATTTTGGCGTCATCACCATGGCGCTCGATCAACCGATTGCGTTCGATCCGTATGATGTCAATCGCGAGACGGGCGGCTTCATCTTCATCGACCGGATGACCAATAATACGGTCGGGCTTGGCCTGATCGACTTTGCCTTGCGCCGCGCCGGGAATATTCACTGGCAGGCGCTCGATGTCGACCGCATCGCGCTCGCCAAGCAGAAAGAGCAAAAGCCGGCCGTGCTTTGGTTCACAGGTCTGTCTGGTTCCGGCAAGTCGACCATTGCCAATGCGCTGCAGCAGAAGCTTTTCGCCATGGGTAAGCATACATTTGTGCTCGATGGCGACAATGTTCGCCATGGTCTCAACCGCGATCTCGGCTTTACCGATGCGGATCGGGTGGAGAATATCCGCCGCGTCTCGAACGTTTCGAAACTGATGAGCGATGCCGGGCTGATCACTCTTGTGAGCTTCATTTCACCGTTCCGGTCTGAGCGGCAAATGGCACGCAACCTGATGACCGATGGCGAGTTTGTGGAGATCTTTGTCGACACCCCGCTGGAAGTTGCTGAAGAGCGCGATGTCAAAGGCCTCTACAAGCGGGCCCGCGCCGGTGAGATCAAGAACTTTACCGGGCTCGACAGTCCATATGAAGCACCAGAACAGCCTGAAATCACCATCAATACAGTCGATCAGAGCGCCGAAGAGGCGGCCGATGAGATCATTGTCTGGATGCGCAAGCGGGGATGGTTTGAGGTCTAAGAAGCGGAGAGCGCCTCTTTCTTCTCTTCAATTTCCATCCAATCCAGCTCTGCCTGTTCCAATTCTGCGCGCGCGGCTTCCAGTCGCGCATTGATGCGCTGAAATTCATCCGGATGGTCGTTGAATAGATTGGGATCAGAGAGATTTGTCTCAAGCTCAGTAATTTCAGTTTCGAGCTTCGGAATGGCCGCTTCGGCTTCTTTCAAGCGGTGTTGATCCTTGAAGCTGAGCTTGGTTGCTGCTTTGGGCTCGCTCGATTTCGACTTGGCGCTTTTCGTCTTTGGTCCGGCCTTTTTGGCTTGTCCTGGCTTGCCCTTGATTTGCGATTGCGCATCACTCCAGCCTCCGGCCGTCTCGACCCATTCGCCATCGCCGAGCGGGACCAGGCAAGAGGTCACGGTCGCATCCAGGAAAGCGCGATCATGGCTGACCAGAATCAGCGTGCCTTCGAAGTTCAGCAACATGTCCTCGAGCAGATCGAGTGTCTGCATGTCGAGGTCATTGGTCGGTTCGTCCAGCACCAGAACATCCGTCGACTGCGCCAACGCGATCGCCAGAGTCAGACGGTTGCGTTCGCCGCCGGATAGGGCTGCGACCGGCTGGCGCAATTGATCCGTTTTGAACAGAAAGTCCTTTGCATAAGCCGCGACATGGCGCTGTCTGCCCTGCACCATGATGCTGTCACCGCCTTGCGGAGCAAGTGCTTCCCACAGCGTATCTTTCGGGCGCAGTGTGTCGCGGCTCTGATCGAGATAGATGATCTGCACGGATGGGTTGAGTTTGACATTGCCGCTATCGCGCTCAAGCTTGCCGAGCAGGAGTTTCAGCAAGGTTGTCTTGCCGACCCCGTTCGGGCCGATCAGGCCGATACGGTCGCCGCGCAGGATTTTGAAATCGAGCCCTTCGACAATGTTCAGATCACCATAGGATTTGCTGAGGCCGAACGTCTCAATGACCTTGCGCGATTGATGACCCGCATCTTCAGCGCTGATCCCGGCTTTGGCCTTTTGCGCAACGATCGCGGCTTTGCGGCGAGCGGCTTCCGCGCGCATGGCTTTCAGTTTGTGCAGGCGACCCATATTGCGCGCCCGGCGTCCGGTGACGCCGCGCTGTAGCCAATGTTCCTCGGCTTTGAGCTGAGTTTTGATCTTCTCCAATTGGCGGATCTCGGCCTCTTCAATCTCTTCAGCCCAACGTTCGAAATCGGCGTACCCTTTCGGGCTTTTCATAACCACGCCGTCTCGCAACCAGAGCGTATTCGTGGTGACATTTGCCATAAAGGTCCGGTCGTGACTGACCAAAAGAACCGCGCCATTAAACCCCTTCAGCCGTGATTCCAGGGTCTCGATCATGGGCACGTCTAGATGGTTTGTCGGCTCATCCAGCAGCAAGATATCCGGATCGCGCGCGAACGACTTGGCCAGCGCCGCGCGGCGAATCTGGCCACCGGAAAGCGTGGTCGGCGCGGCTGTCGGATCGACGCCAAAATGGCCAAGTTCGGCTTCCGACCGCCAAGGTTCTGCACCGCTTGACATGGCATAATCGAGCACGGTTTCGAATTGGCTGAGATCGGGTTCTTGCTCGACCGTCGTGATCACCGTGCCCGGATGAATCCAGAGCGCGCCATCATCGGCTTCATGACGCCCCGTGATCAGGCGCATCAAAGTGGATTTGCCTGCGCCATTCCGCCCGACCAGCGCAGCGCGCTCGCCTTTGGCCAGGGTAAACGTGACGCCCTCAAAGAGCGGCTTGCCGCCAAAGGCGAGCTGGACATCTGTCAGGGTGAGGATGGGGAGGGCGGACATTGGTAACGCGCCCTCAGGCCTTCAGCTTGTACCCGGTCCGCAACATCCACCAGACGCCAGCCGAAGCCAGGAAAGCGACGCCGCCGCTGACTGCCATGCCGGTCAGGACATTCGAGTTCGCAGCATCCAGGAAGCCGTAGCGGAAGCCATCAATCAGGAAGAAAATCGGATCGAAATACGCCAGTGACTTGAACGGGTCGACGAGGACATTGATGTCGTAAAACGTGCCCGACAGGAAGGTCAGCGGCACGATCACGAAATTTGAAACCGCCGCCAGATGGTCGAACTTGTCGGCCCAGATGCCGCCCATGGCGCCAATCGCCGCCAGGAAAATGGTCGCCATCAAACCGAACCAGATGACCGGCCAGATGTGCACGACAGAAAGATTGGCGAGACCGCTGAAATGGATGCCAATCGCGGCGATCACCCCGACAATGATCCCGCGCGTGGCGGCGCCAAAGATAAAGCCAATCGAAAGCTCCAGCGGTGACAAAGGCGGCATCAGGAAATCCACCTGGCTGCCCTGGACTTTGGCAATGGTCAGCGAGCTGGACGAGTTTTGAAACGCGTTTTGCAGCATCGCCATAACAATCAGGCCTGGAGCGAGAAAGCTGTTATAGTCCAGTCCGGAAAAATCACCGCTCAGCTCTCCGCGATTGCCGAAGGCAAGTTTGAACACGGTCATGAATAATAAGGTCGATACAACCGGCGCCAACAGCGTTTGCATCCAGACCGGCGCGAAAGACGGCTTCCCACGCGATACTGCCGGTGCCGATGGCCCAATGCCGGTCCGCGTATCCGTCAACGTC
>JBCCDZ010000301.1:0-3782 GCA_039030525.1 Pseudomonadota bacterium
TCAATATGCCAATAGTCAAAGCCGATCCCGCCATTTGCCGGCGGGCCGCCGCTTCCCCCGGTTTGGCGGAATCGCAATTGGAATCCCGAATGCAAAGCGCCGATGGGAAGGTCGAGGCTGACATCTGTCACCTCACCATTGGTGCCTGCACCCGCAAGGGTTTCGATGGCCACCCAATTGGAGCCGGCGTCGAGATACTCAAAGACGAAATCTTCGCCGGCATCGACGTCTTCACTAAACGTGTCGAGGCCTTGCCGCAGCCAGGCTGTCAGAGTTGCTCCGATCGCCGAAGACAGATCGATCACCGGGCCCGTAATGGTGACGACGTCGCCGCGCGTAAAAGCCGAACAGGCGCCGGTATTTGAAGTCTGTGTGGATGTTCCAGCGAGATTGGTGTCTGACACCGTCCAGGTTGGCGGCAATGCTGCGCATCCTGCGCCATCGTCGAAATCATCTTGCAATAGAATATCGCCAGGCGCAGCCCATGCTGACCCTGCGCCCATAGCGCATGCGACCGCCATGGCCGATAGCTGGCGAAGTCCGCTCCTCATACCTTGGCATACCCTCTTGCGCGTTTACACTGGCTTAACAGTCACCACGTGGGAGTCGCGCAATTGGTAAGGACGATATTAACGCTGATCTTCGCTTGCATTGGGGGGACGTGCGCACACGCCCATCCGAATGATCCAACGCAATCCAGTTATCTCGGGAATGAAGGCGTCATGGTCAGCGATGGGCACTCGACCATCCTGTTTGATCCGCTCTACCCGAACGGTTTCGGCGTCTATCAAATGGTGCCAGAGGCGACGCGCCAAGCCCTTATGATGGGTGATGCACCCTATGATGATGTGGATGCAATCTTCATCAGTCACATGCATCCTGATCATTTCTCGGTGGATGAGGTCATTTCGTATCTTGAGCGGCATGAGAACGTTCGTCTTTACGCACCAAGCCAGGCGGTGGACTGGATGCGCGAGGAAACCGAAAATGAGACGATCTTCGATCGTGTCATCGCGGTGCCACTGGAGCGGCTTGATGCGCCGTTGTCGTACCGCGAAGGCACGCTTGAGATTGACGTTGTCCGCATTCCTCATGCCGGTTGGCCAGCGCGCGCAGATGTTTCAAATTTGGTCTGGCGCGTAACGCTGGCGGATGGGGTTACGGTGATGCATCTCGGCGATGCTGACCCAGATGATGAACATTATGCGGTCCATGCCGACCATTGGGTTTCGACCAGAACCGATACAGCGTATCCGCCTTACTGGTTTTTCTTGTCGGAGGAGGGGCAGGCAATCGTTGACTCTCGTCTCAATGCGGCCACCGCGACAGGCATTCATGTTCCGATTGAATTGCCTTCGGATTTGTTCGTTTCCGGACGCGACTTTTTCCATAAACCCGGAGAGGTGCGAACCTTGGACGCGAATACTGACGAATGAAACAGATTACGCTTTCCGAGGATCGCCGTGCGCGATTGACGGGGCAATTACAGTCCCAGTTTCAAACTGAGTTTGATGAGACCTTGTCTACATTCCGGGCTGAGCAGATTCTTGAACTGATGTTGAAGACGCTTGGACCAGGGATATATAATCAGGCGGTGCAAGATGTCCGCGCGCACTTGCAAACCAAGCTCGACGACCTGGACGGTGAAGTCTATGTCGACGACAAAACCTGATTCGAAGGATGTCCGATGTCTTTGACCCTATACGGCTTGAAAAATTGTGACACATGCAAGAAAGCCCTCAAGGCGCTTGAAAGCGCTGGAAAAAACGTCGCGTTTGTCGACATTCGCACAGACGCTGATTTGCCGTCTCTGGTGCCAAAATGGCTAACAGCCGTCAGTGCAGATCGCCTCGTGAATCGCCGCTCGACCACATGGCGCAACTTGTCGGAAGCAGAGCGCAATTCTGATCCGCAAAAGCTGTTAATCTCCAATCCAACGCTGATTAAACGTCCTGTTGTCGGATCCGATGAAGGAGTCTTTGTCGGCTGGGGTAAAGACGAGCAAAGTGCGCTCCTATAGCGACCAGGTTTCGCTAATAATCAGATAAATCCCAGCCTCGCTCTTGTGATCAGAGCGGGTAAGATGATATCGCGACCGCTAAATCTGCGTTGCAGCAGGGCAGGGACGGCTCGTGCAAGAAATCGAAGCGAAATGGATAGAATCTGCTTTGCGCGCTTATCCCGCCGAGGCCCTTAGTCCTATTCTCGATATTGGTAGCCAGACATTAGCGTTTCGGACGCAAGAGAAACCGTATATTCAGGCTGATCTGTTCGAACCCCTTATGGCGCGGGGCATTTCGATTATTCATTCCGATTTGCAGGAAGGCGAGGGCATCGACATTTCCGCGAATCTATTGGAAGCGGATGGTTATGAAGCCATCAAAGCGACTGCGCCGCGGACCATTTTCTGCAATAATGTTCTGGAACATGTGCTCGATCCGGGTGAGTTCGCAAATCAGTGTTTCAGCCTGCTGCCTCCAGGTGGACGCCTGGTGATCACTGTCCCGAAAAGCTATCCGCACCATCGCGATCCCATCGATACGATGTTCCGGCCAACGCCCGAAGAGATCAGCGCGTTGATCTCGAGCCCGCACGATGTTCTGGTCGCGGATATTATCGAAGTCGGTTCGTATCGTGATAATCTCAGAAAGCGACCCTGGATCATTTATCGACAGATTCTGCGTTTGCCATTCCCATTTCTGGGATGGACCAAGTGGAAGCGGTCTATGAAGAAGTTCTACTGGATGATCTGGCCTTACCGCCAATCCTGCGTGGTGATCCAGAAGCCGAGCTAACGCCGGCGCGGATTGCGATAAAGATCCTCTTCATCGTGATCGAGATCGGCTTTGACCTTTCCGCGTAATACCTGTTCGGATAGCTTTTTTACATGTTTGCGTCCGGCGCGATTGAATTTGAGCACGGCGCAAATCAGTTCTAATACCGCTTCCAGTTTTCGATCCTGATGGGCGGGGTCGATGCGCAGCATCCATGCGCCACCAAGATTCAGCACCTGATGGTCCAGTACACCGATTTTACGGCCTTTTTGATCGTAAAGACTATAATCAGCTCCCATGCTGAAAAAGTGCCGTCGCAATGAGTAGAATTTCACTTCGGATTTGTTCTGGATAAAAAAGCTGAACCGTTCCGGCATGAAGGGCAGCGTTTTGGCGACACGCTCCAGCTGAATGAGCTGATCATGACGCGCCAGATTAATCGAGAAGACGGGCAAGGCCTGGCCGCTGGCGGTCAATGACAATTGCAACGAGCGGCCGAGCATCATTTCGGCGCTGCCGCGCCATCCCAGCGTTTCGGAGAACAGTTTGATGACCAGGCGCCGTTCAAATCCCTCGCTGCCGTCCCAAAGCTCCTGCCGATAGCCGATCAGGGCTTCGCGGTGACCATCGATGACGGTTTGACCATAAAGCTCCATATCCTTGGTAAACTGGTCGGACGCAGCTTCATTCTGAGTGCGTTTCATGATGCCGATTTCAGCCGTGTTCAGATCCGTTGCCCAAAAGTCGACTTTGACCTTGCGGCGCTTAGACTTGGCGCGCGACTTGGCCGGTTTCACATCGGCAGGAGAAGCGGTGAGCGCCATACCATCAGCCATTTCAAAAACTCCAGAGATTCGAGACTCAATCGGCGTCAATCTCCCTTGCAGATGTCAGGATTTGGTTAACAGAAATGCGGTTTTCGTTAAGAGCTTGCAGATCTGCCCCGGCGGGTGGTTTTGCGCGCCAACCGCCAGAAGATCAGCACTAATAATGGCGAGACGAGCAGAA
>JBCCDZ010000302.1:0-3781 GCA_039030525.1 Pseudomonadota bacterium
CGACTTTGGCGAGATAGGCCTGAAGGCTCTTGGCCTCGCTCATGTCATGGCTGAGCGCGCCGGAGACCAGGGCCTGAACCGGATCGCGGACCGGTTCACCCAGGCGCTGAATGAGGCGGTCCCAGCCACTGATCCCGGCGCCGTCACGCTCTGTCAGCGCGCGCGTCAGAAATTCAAAAGCGGGTAGCCCAGCATCAGCGATCAGGCCTTGGCAAAACGCTTTGGCGGCTTGAAAGGGCGCCGCGCTGGTCTGTTGCAGACTTTGCCACAGGCTGACCCCTTTAGGGCGCGCATGCGCGAGTACAAACAGGTGAATGTCATCCTCGACCAGGCCACAAAACGGGCCGCGTAATATCTCCGCCAGCGTGAGATCGTCGCCGGGTTGCAGGGCAAATCGAATCAGGTTCAGACAATCCTGCACACCTAGATTGTCCAGCAATCGCAGGCGATCTGCGCCGGCCACGCGGACGCCGACCTGTTTCAGGCTGGCAATCAGGGATTCAAACAGTTCATTACGGCTGCGGACCAGGATCAGAATATCTTCAGGCCGTACCGGCGATCGCGCCCACTTGCCTCCCTTCTGTTCGCGCCAAACGGTCTCGCCTTGATCGAGCATGTGTTTGACGGCGTCCGCGATGTTTCGCGCCAGGCGCCGTCGGGGGGCGTCCGCCGGGACATGATCGGTCGGTGCAAACCAGGCGGTTTCTTCGCCATCGGTCTCGCTCGGCAATTCCAGGGGCCAGAGTTCGACCCTGCCGGACTGATTTGAGCGTCGCGGCGCGTGCGGCCGCAAATCGGCGCCGGCGGGCGGTAAAGCATCCGTCGCTGCATCGCTGAGCGGCACCCGGGCGCGGACTTCGTCGACAAAGCGCAGAACTTCCGGCGTTGAGCGAAAGGACATCGCCATTTCCGGCAGGTTGACCTTGCGATCTTCCGCCGATGCGACGACTTCCTCGCGCAACAGAAAAGCATTCCGCTCGGCTTCGAATTCCTGTTGGTCGGCGCCCTGGAAGGAATAAATGGACTGTTTCGAATCGCCGACGACAAATTGCGTGCGGGGTTCAGCGGCGCGATCACGGCCCAGACCGGACTGGAATTCCTCGACCAGCGCATTGATCAGCGCCCATTGACCCGGGCTCGTATCCTGAGCTTCGTCCAAAAGTAGGTGCGTTAGCCCGCCATCCAGTTTGTACAATACCCAGGCCGCGGCGTCTGACTGTGTCAGCAACGCTCGCGTGCGACCAATCAAATCGTCAAAATCGAGCGCGCCCCGCAAACGTTTCTCTTCCGCATAAGCATCGACCATAGGCAGGCCAATTTGCATCAGCGCAAGGCTGCGTTCGGCTAAGGCAGCCGCCTTTAGCGTGGCCTGTACCGCCTTCATTCGGGTGATCTCTCGCCCCTCTGGATCGCCCTTCTTGAGATTGCGAGAGAACAGATCCGCGATCTCAGGTCCGGCTTTTGCCGTGTACGGATTACTTCCTGATGGAAAGTCCCATTTCGACCCGGCAATGGCATCCATATAAGCTTGGTAGCGGTCGCTAGGGTCAGTTGAATCAAGCAGAGCCGTCAGTGCACTGAATAATTTCGTATCGGCTTTCCCTGGCTTGTCTATTTGGTTGAGCCAAACAACGGCTGCGCGCAGGTCCTGTTCGGGAAGTTGCTCGATCATGGCGTCGGACAGAATGGCCTCGGTCGATTGAGGCGGTGCCCCACAAGCGTGTCGAATCCGCTCAATGAGTTCTAAATCGGAACTTATCGTATTCTGAAAGGCGCTCAATGCCTGACGTTGAAACTTCAAGGCGTCCAATGCCGATGAAATGCCCATGCCGCCACTGGCGTCTGCGAGGATGGCCATCGCCTCTGGCTGGGCAATTGCAGCATGTTCGAGTTGCGCCGCGAGGACGCTGCGCCAGAGCCTATTGGCGTCATCTTCCTCAATCGCGGTAAAGCCAGGCGACACGCCAGCTTCGAGCGGAAACCGCCTGAGAATGCGCGCACAAAAGGCGTGAATGGTTTCGATACGCAGACCGCCTGGAGTCTCGAGCGCGCGGGCGAACAAGCGTCTGGCTTCGCGAAAATCGTCCTCGTGATAAGCGCTCGGGTCACGGCCCTCCAATTGCGCCAGGGAGTCGCGCAGACTGTCATCGCTGGCGACCGCCCAATCTCCCAAACGAGCATATAGACGGGACAACATCTCATTCGCCGCAGCCTTGGTATAGGTGATGCAAAGGATCGAATCCGGCAAGGCGCCAGGCCGGCCATCTGGGCGGCGCAGCAATAGTCGCGCAACACGGTCAATCAGGACTTTGGTTTTACCAGACCCGGCATTGGCCTCGACCCAAGCCGATTGCGTCGGGTCAGCCGCTTCGGCTTGCGCGCGCTTGGCGGCCTCAAACGCGTCAGACGGCGGCGATTGGACGGCCTCAGTCAAAGGTCTGACTCCCGGTCCACTCATCGCGTCGCGCCAATCGCGTGAAGTCGCTTTCATATTGGACGCGTTCGGGCCTCGGCGCGCTTAAGTAAGGATGATCGGGATTGGAAAAAGCTGTGATCAGGTCAATCAGACCGGCTTCTGCCTCCGCAATCAGGTCTGCAATCGGCTTCGCCTCGATTTTGGCGCGCGGCGCAGCCGCGCCAAGGTCTTGCACCTGGAATTGCGTGCCGAAGCGCAAATAAGTCAGGGCCTCGACCCGTGCGCGTCCAAGCTCGGCATACCCGCCATCGCGCGCAATCAGGCCCTGGAGCGGCATTTGCGGGCTCAACCCGGCTCGTACCTGTTTCTCACTCGGCGGTTTTCCGGTCTTGAAATCCAGGATGGCGACGCTGCCATCAGCGCGGCGCTCCATCCGGTCCGCCGTGCCCGATAATGTGAAGGGTCGGCCGCCAATATTGAGTGTGAGCTCACCGCGAATTTCTGTGATCGGGGCGCCGTCCAGCGCTTGGGCGTTGTCCAGGCGCCAGTTCAGATATTCCTGGCACACGCCGCGGCGACGATCGCGCAGCGCGATCAGGTCGACATCAAGCTCACCGCCGCGTCGCAGCTCGTGTTCAAGCAAAGCCAGCAAGGCGTCCGCGTCGCCATCCGGCATCTCGAGTTCGAACCGTTCCAGCGCCTTGTGGACGGCGGTGCCACGAACCCGCACATCGGCGGGCAGATTGAGCGGATCAAGCGGACGTAAGCCAAGCACAGACTCGCAATAGATCGCGTATGGATCACGGACCAATTGCTCTACGCGCGTGACGGAAAGGCGATCCGGGCGCGTCGCGAGGGGCGGTTTGGGCTGCGGCTCAGCGGTGAAACCGTCGGGCAAGGGCGGCGCCTCCTCAAGCTGCGCCAACCAATCGAGTGGGTTCTGATCCGGGTCCGGGCCGAGGGCTGCACCGGCTTCATCCCCGAGTGCGCCGCGCGCTAAAGTCTTTAAGCGCCATAGCCACCGTGAAGCGATTGCGGGTTTATCGTCACGCCGCTGACTGTTCAGCAGAATGACGTTTGGGGCGCTTGCGAATTGCGCGAAGTCATGCGCAGACAGGCCAATCCGCTCGTCTGGATCGGACAGGCCGATATGCTGGCGAAAGACGCGCGGCAAGAAGGCATCCGCGGCGGGTTGCGCCGGCCAGACCTCTTCGTTCAGGCCCGCGAGAATTATCAGATCTGCGGTCTGCAATCGCGCTTCGAGCGGCCCCCAAATGACCAGGTTTGGGTGTATGGCGCCGGTGGATACGGTCTGAAGCTGCATCTCACCTTGGAGCAATTCATTCCATAAGGCGGGCATTTGCG
>JBCCDZ010000303.1:0-3775 GCA_039030525.1 Pseudomonadota bacterium
GCGCGCATCATCGCGCAAGCCTTCGACCCCGCCAATCATGGAACACATCGCACCCTGAGTGGTTGGCACCGGTTTTGGCATGCCGGTTGAGCCAGACGTGAACAAGTATTTGCCAATTGTATCATCTGTCAGTGCATCGAGGGTGGCATCTACAGCTGGTGTAACTTGCGTGTCCAAGAGCCCCTGATACGAGGTTGCGCCATTCGCACCATCAGCGGTGATCACCGAGCAATTATGATCTCCCAACGCTGCAATCGCGGGTTCAAACGGCGGCAACTGCGCGGCGAACAGGACCTTAGGTTTGACCGCATTAAAACAATGCTTGAGCTTGGCAAAGTCGGTCGACATCAGTGAGTAAGGCACCGAAATCGGCGCCGCGGGCGCCCCAATGGTCATCGCCGCCATCATCACCATTGCTGTTTCAATCGAGTTTCCCGACAGGATCATGACCGGCGCATCCGGGCCGGCACCCATATCCAGAAATGCCTGGGCCAAGGCCCGCGTTCGACGCAGGCCCTCACCATAAGTGATCGCCTCCCACTGATCGGTTTCAGGGTTTCGCTGTTTCAGCCAATCACGATCTGGGTGTTCTGCTGCCCGAGTGGCCAAGGCATCAGGGATCGTTCTTGGTCGATCGCCCGGCGCATGACGTTGTTTCAAGTAAACCGTGCCATCCGGCTTCCGAATGCAATCGATATCCGGTTTTTTCTGCGCGAGTGGGCGAAACGGTGGCAGGCTAGCTGCGTCTGGCATTGTGAATTCCTCCGGAGCTCTTGTCTTTCCAATTACCTAACAAGCTCACGCGCTGCGCCAAGCAAAATCGGACCTATTGACATTTTCGTTAGACAGAGTACTTTGTATTTCAAAGTTATTGGAGTTATCAATGAACCAAACAACACTGCATGACGATCTGGCTTATGTCCGTGATCTTGCTGAAGCAGGACAAAGCGCACCCCTATTGGGCGGGCGCTTTCTGACCTTCTGGGGCGTGCTGACAAGCGTATCTTACTTTCTGCATTACTCGATTTCAGCCGGCTTGTTTGGTTGGCCCGATATTGCTTATGCGTGGGTCTGGGGCACATTTATTGTAGCCGGGATTATTGGCCAAGCGGTGCTCGGCTATACAATTCGCAACAAGCCAGGTGGCAACTCTGTTGGCAATCGCACCGAGGCGACTGTCTGGATGGCAGGCGGATTTGCGTTATTTGCCTATTTCGCGACTTTGATTGTGAAATCGTTTGTTATCGGCGGTCCCGTCTCGGGCTTTGAACAATCCCTGCCAATCGTTTTTGCCATTTATGGCACCGGCTTGATCACGTCTGGAGTGATGTCGAACACTAACACGCTGACTTATGCAGGGTATGGTGCCTTTCTGATGATTGCCATCGCGCTCTGGTTCGATAGCGGTGATTTCACGTGGGCCATTGCGTCACTGGCGGCGTTTTCAACCGTGCTGGTGCCTGGATTGCTGATGTTGCGGCAAGAACCCAAAAGCATCGTTTAGATTGCGGAGGACAATATGACCGACCCCGCAAATCCCTTTGATCATGCGCAGATCGATGATGTCATTCACGGCCGATTGCGGCTTGGCATCATGGCCTATCTGTCGACCGTCAGCCCGGCCATTTTCGGCGAACTGAAGGACAAGGTTGGCGCAACCGATGGCAATCTGTCGACACATTTACGCAAGCTTGAAGAGGCGGGCTATGTGCGACAAGAGAAACGCTTTGTCGGACGCAGACCGCAAACTCGGGTCTTTTTAACTGATGCTGGACGGAATGCCTGGCTGATCTGGATTGATCATATGCAAGGCCTGATGCGCGCTGCTGAATAGCTGAACCGAAGGTGAAAATCTCCCTCCCGGGGCGTTCAGATTAGCCCCGATAGGGTCGGTATCAAGATTGATACAAGGACCCTGAAACATGACCCGAGCTCTCAAAGCCCTCGCGCTCGCTGCCACTGTCTGTGTTGCCACCGCCCTGCCCGCTGCGGCCAATTATGGCGCGCGAGGCGGCGACGCTGTGATATTCAAACATCCAGAATTCCGCGGATCGGCCCTGGCGGTCGATGGTCCGATCTACAATTTGCGCGAGCTTGGCTTTAATGACACGGTCTCTTCGATAGATGTCAGTGGCGCCTGGGAAGTCTGTGTTGATCCGGATTTTCGTGGTCGCTGTGTCGTCATTGATGGACCGACCTCACATCTCAGCCCGCTGCGCATGAACGACAATATCAGCTCCATGCGCCCCCTGAACGCCACGCCACGCCGTGTTAATAATCGTCGCAATCGAGACCAGGACTATGGCCGCCGCGGCCACGGCAATTACCAGGCACACAATCAAGGCATAGACGGGCGGAACACCGTCTTCTTCCCGCGTCCACGCGATGCTTATGGCGATCGCATTCCGGTCGGCCGCAGTAATGCCAAGCAATTCTGTCGCGAGATGGGCTTAGGCCAGGTTGTTTATGCTGATCGCGGGCGTCGCAACCTTACCGATGTGCTGTGCGCAAAATAGGCGCGTTCTGAACTCCCGGCTGGACGCACTCCTAGGCCCGTAGCCCTCCCGAACCCTCGAACGGGTCATGTTCAGCCACCAAATGCCCCGGAGCGATTTCGATCAGCTTCGGGGCATATTGCTGCGCGTCAGCATCATCGATGACCTCGGATTTCAGGAAGCGTAACGGCGCGCGGCTGTCGAGCGGGCTCGGCAAATCGCCTTGCAGCTTTACGCGCTCACGGGCGCGCTCCATTTTCGGGTCCGGATTTGGCACCGCAGATATCAGTGCTTTGGTATATGGATGGCGCGCCTCTTCATAAATCTCGTCACGGCCGGCCAGTTCTACGACTTTGCCCAGATATAGCACCATGACCCGGTGCGAAATCTCGCGCACAACCGACAGATCGTGACTGATGAAGATCATCGCCAGGCCGAATTCCTTTTGCAGCTCGATGAGCAGATCGACGACCTGGGCTTGAACCGAAACATCAAGCGCCGAGACGGCTTCATCACAAATCACCAGTTTCGGATCCAGGATCATCGCCCGGGCAATCCCGACCCGCTGGTTTTGACCGCCGGACAATTCATGTGGATAGCGATTGATCAATGTCGGATCGAGCCCGACCCGAGGCAAAATCTCTTGCACTTTCCGCTCGCGCGCCGCCTTGTCGAGTTCGGGCGCGTGAACGGTCAAAGGTTCGGCAATGGAGGTACCAATTGTCATGCGCGGATCCAGGCTCGCCATCGGGTCCTGAAACACAATCTGTAAATCGTCGCGCAAGCCGTTCATGGTCTTGCGATCAGCGCCGGAAATATCGCGCCCCATCCAGGCAATCGTGCCCGCGGTTTGAGGCACCAATTTCAGAACCGCGCGCGCCAAAGTAGATTTTCCGCAACCAGACTCGCCAACCACGCCCAAAGTCTCTCCGGGCTTGAGCTCAAAGCTGACGCCATCAACGGCTTTGAGCGGTTTGGTTTTTCCGAACAGGCCGCCCCCAATATTGATGGGGAAATACACTTTCAGATCGTCGGCCTGCAAAATGGGCTCAACGTCTGTGCTTGGCGGTGGTCCCAGCGTCGGCCGTCCAGGACGGTTGGGCTGGTCGATCCTTGGCACGGCGTCGAGCAGCATTTTGGTATACTCATGCTGAGGATTGTAGAAAATCTCGTCAATGCTGCCAGTCTCTACGATCTCACCATATCGCATCACCACGACCCGATCGCACATGCGCGCGACGACGCCCATATCATGCGTGATCAGCGCGATACCGGTGCCC
>JBCCDZ010000304.1:0-3755 GCA_039030525.1 Pseudomonadota bacterium
GGCCAGAAGCGCCAATACGAGCTCGACCACCATGGCAGAGAGGAGCGCCGAAGACGGCACGCCATCAAGCGCCACACTGACCAGTCTTGATGCGCCATACGCGCCAAACCCAATCGCGGCGACCATCAAACTCACGCGCGTGAGTCTGCTGATGAAGGCACCTGCGATCACGAATAATCCCGCGACCAGAAGCAATCCACCAGGCGCCCGAATTTCGGACATCAAGTTCGGATCAGTGCCCAGCATGATGTGATTGGCGGCAAAAAAGCTGTGCGGTGCAAACAGGATGGCCGCTCCAATCGCGGCCGCAATAGCGCCCGCGATGGCCAGGAAAGTCGGTGTGACCAGGCGTCTCATGCCGCGACCCTCCAGGCACCTGTTGCGGCGACGTCGCGCGCGAAGTCAGCAAAGTCTTTAGGTGGACGGCCCAGGGCGCGCTGAATGCCATCGGTCAGATGCGCATTGCGTCCATCGAGCACGGTTGAGAACAGATAGTCGAGCATCCAGACCACCTCTTTCGGCGCGCCTGACCCTTCGATCTCTGCGATGAAGGCATCATGCGGAACATCCACATATGACACGGTTCGACCCGTCGCCGCGGATAGGTCCGCCGCAACATCAGAAAGAGTCATCAATCTCGGGCCCGTCACTTCATAGACTTCGCCATTGTGATGATCTTGCGTCAACGCCGCGACCACCACATCAGCGATATCGTCGGCGTCGACATAAGGCTCAGGTTGATCACCCGCAGGCAGCGTGATCGTGCCAGCCATGACCATGTCCAGGAAGGCGGCTTCAGAGAAATTCTGATTGAACCAGCTCGCCCGAACCACAGTCCATTCCAGACCACTATCCTGAACGATCTTTTCGCAAGCCTGCGCTTCCGGTTCGCCGCGTCCGGACAAGATGACCAGACGTTTGACGCCAGCACGCTTCGCCTTTTTGACGAAAGCCTGGATGGCGTCCGCCGCCCCGGGCATGGCAAGATCGGGCGCGTAAGTGATGTAAGCAGCGGTTACGCCTTTCAGAGCCGCGTCCCAGCCAGCTTCGCGGTCCCAGTCAAAGGCCGGCACCGCAGATCGCGATCCGACCCGAACGGCATGGCCACCTGCTTTGAGGCGCTCGACCACGCGGCGACCTGTTTTGCCGGTGCCACCCAGCACCAGAGTCATCGGTTTCTTTTTCGAGAAAATACTCATTGGTGCACTCCTTTCATTCATTGTGCAGGCCAATGGGTACGCGGTCAGGTGCGCCGTTTCTTGTTTCGAAGCGACAGAGTTTTGTCAGATGACGACAAACTGGCAGGGCTTATCGCACGGCCAATCGGTAAGATCGCGGCGTTTCACCCGACCAGCGTTTGAACGCGCGCGTGAACCCGCTTTGCTCTGAAAACCCGGTCAGGAACGCAACCTCTGCCAGACTGTATTCGGTTTCGATCAGGAGTTGCTGCGCCAATTCGCGTCGCGCCAAATCGACCAGGCTCTGAAACGATTGATCCTTGTCGGACAATCGTCGCTGCAATGTTCGGGCGCCCATGCCAAGCGTCGCCGCAATCTCAGAAAGTGTCGGTACGCCCTCACTCAGTTGTTGCGAGACGGCGATCCGCACACGTTGTTCCAGCCCGGCATCATCCGACAAGGTGGCGAGTTCTTTTTCGAGATGTCGATCAAAGAAATGCGCAATCGTCGCGTCGCCGAGTCGATTAGGCGTGGTCAGCGCCGCTTCGCTAACCTGCAAGGCATCCCGCTCCGCGTCGAAATGGACAGGGCATCCAAAATGATCCGCGAACACGCCTGTGTCGCCCCGCGCTGCATGTTTGAAATAGACGGCCGAGGGCCGGAAAGGTTGCGCGCTGACTTCATGGCTGATCTGAAACACGGCCGCCAGGCTCGCCTCATTTGAAAGCTGCATGCCGAGATGGCCCGTTCCGGCTTTCTCCAACGCGAAGAAGGTCGCGTCATTATCGCGCTCAACCCGATATGTCTCAGCACTGCCCAGAACGCGTCCATATCGCTCTGAACGTGTATATGAGCCACGCAAATCCGGCGCTGACTTCCAAGCCAATCCAAACGCGCCATAATCGTCGCAGCGCATGGACGCGCCAATCCTGAGCGCCAGTCCAAGCCCACTCGGGTCACGCTCAGCGAGCGCGGCGAAGAAGACATAGTAATCGTCGGACGAGACCATTCGAGCCGCATCAATTGGCGCGCTCGGATCCAATCCTAAGCCCTCGAGAAGGTCGCGCGTCTCGACGCCCTCACTGGCCTGCGCCAAAACCTTGTAAACATATAATGACGTTATCTGAGCCACGCTTCACCGTGTAGAATGCCAGGCGATGAAATCAAGTCAGACCGTTATTTGCACCGTGATTGAAAGCGGAAACGAAAAAGCCCGCACCAACCGGCGCGGGCTTTTCTCATTCGTCAGTTGAAACGCTTAGGCGCTCTGGCGGTTTTCGTCGTCGACTTCTTCAAAGTCAGCATCAACAACATCTTCGCCGTCATCATCGGATGCAGCGTCCGCGGCTGCGTCTGTTTCCGCTGCTTCAGATTGTTGCGCGCCATAAATGGCTTCACCGAGCTTCATGGCCGCGGTCATCAGCGCCTGATGCTTCTCTTGAATGTCAGCCGCGTCGTCGCCTTCAGCAGCTGTTTTCAGAGCCGCCGCAGCGTCTTCGATTTCTTTCTTCACATCTTCGCCGACTTTGTCGCCATGCTCTTCGAGCTGCTTCTCAGTCTGATGCGCGAGGCTTTCCGCATTATTCTTCGCTTCGACCAGATCGCGGCGCTTCTTGTCTTCTTCCGCGTTGGCTTCGGCGTCTTTCATCATCGCATCGATGTCGGCATCATTGAGGCCGCCATCGGCTTGGATGGTGATTTGCTGTTCCTTGCCGGTCGCTTTGTCTTTGGCGCCGACCGAGACAATGCCGTTCGCGTCAATGTCGAACGTCACTTCAATTTGCGGCACGCCGCGTGGGGCGGGCGGAATATCTTCCAGATTGAACTGGCCGAGATTCTTATTGTCCACCGCCATTTCACGCTCGCCCTGGAAGACCCGGATGGTCACAGCCGGCTGATTGTCTTCTGCGGTTGAGAAGGTCTGGCTTTTCTTGGTCGGGATCGTTGTATTGCGATCGATCAGGCGCGTGAACACACCGCCTAATGTCTCAATGCCGAGCGACAGAGGCGTCACGTCGAGCAGAACCACGTCTTTGACATCGCCTTGCAGCACGCCGCCCTGGATCGCCGCGCCAAGCGCCACAACCTCATCTGGGTTCACGCCTTTATGCGGCTCTTTGCCGAAGAAGCCTTTCACCGCTTCCTGGACAGCCGGCATACGGGTCATACCGCCAACCAGAACAACATCATCAATGTCAGATGCATTCTTGCCAGCATCAGACAGGGCTTTCTTACATGGATCGATTGTCCGCTTGATCAGGTCACCAACCAGGCTTTCCAACTTGGCGCGTGTGAGCTTGATATTGAGGTGTTTCGGGCCGGTCGCATCGGCCGTGATAAACGGCAAGTTCACTTCGTATGATGAGGCGGAAGACAGCTCTTTCTTGGCTTTCTCTGCTTCTTCTTTCAGACGCTGAAGCGCCAGCTTGTCAGCTTTCAGATCAATGCCCTGATCTTTCTTGAACTCGTCAGCGAGGAAGTCGACAATCCGCAGGTCAAAGTCTTCACCGCCAAGGAATGTATCGCCATTGGTCGATTTCACTTCGAACACGCCATCGCCGATCTCGAGGATCGAGA
>JBCCDZ010000305.1:0-3755 GCA_039030525.1 Pseudomonadota bacterium
ACCTGTTATGCCTAGAAAACTGGCAGGGCGAGATCGGGCTGAACCGCGAAAAAAAGCGACAATTGACCTTACAAACCAAGCCGATACGGGTAGAGGTAAGACTGCAATTGGAGGCGGGCCAAATGAAATTAGTTACAGCGATCTTCAAACCTAGTCGTCTTGATGCGGTGATTGACGCGCTCGGCGAGGCAGATGTTTCAGGGCTTACAGTCTCTGAAGTGCGCGGTTATGGCCGCCAACAAGGCAAGACTGAAGTCTATCGTGGCGCTGAATATGAAGTGCGGCTGCTGCCCAAGGTGAAAGTCGAAGTGGCATGCGGCGCATCGGAAACAGATCGTGTCGTTGAAGCGATCACCGCTGCGGCTAATACAGGCACGATTGGTGACGGGAAAGTTTTCGTCGCTGATCTCGAAACCATTGTTCGCATCCGAACCGGTGAGCGCAATGAACAGGCCATTGGCAGCTAGCGGCTGACGCAACTCTTCTAATCCTGAAAATCCTCTGGGCAGTCAGCTCTGACGCGTTATGTCTCGGTCGTGCAGGCTAAGAGGCTGACTATGAAAATCGCCGTTATCGGGGCCGGCCTTGCCGGCCTGACCCTCGCCAATCGCCTTGCGGATGCGCACGATATTGTCGTGCTGGAAAAAGCGCGCGGCCCGGGGGGACGCATGTCGACACGTCGCGCCGACCCATTCGCGTTCGATCATGGCGCGCAATATTTCACAGCGGAAACCGAACCCTTTCAGGCATTTTTGGCCGAGCTCGAGGACAAGGGACTGGTTTCCCCCTGGCCTCAAATCATCGAGCTGACTGGTGGATCCAGGGTCTCTGACAAGAGCAAATATGTCGCCCAACCAAGCATGAATGCAATTTGCAAATTCCTGGCGAAGGGGTTGGATGTTCGCACGCAAAGCCATGCGACGGGCTTCGCCGGCAACGCAGATGGCTGGCACGTCGAAATCAAATCGGGCCCGCGCCTCGGTCCGTTCGACTGGATTATCTCGACGGCGCCTGCTGCGCAGACAGCGGCTTTGATGCCTGCCAATTTTACCGGTCACGCGGAGTTATCCAACGTGCGGATGAGCGGCTGTTTCGCCTTGATGCTCGGCTTTGACACTGCGCTGGATCTGTCCTGGCAGGGATTGAAGTCGGGGATCGCGCCAATTGGATGGCTGGCGGTGAATTCTCAAAAACCAGGCCGCCCAGATGCTTATAGTCTTCTCATACAATCCGATAATGGCTGGGCCGACGCGAATTTGGAGGCCCCATTGAGCGTCGTGCAGGAGGCCTTGTTGCAGGCCGCATCTAAACTGACAGCGCTCGATTTGTCGACGGCCGAGCACCAGGTTCTGCACCGTTGGCGGTATGCATCGACCCCCGTGCCAGCGGGCGTGCCCTATCTGATTGACCCGGCGCAGCGGCTTGCGGCCTGCGGTGATTGGTGTCTTGGCAGCAAAGTCGAAGCCGCATTTTCGAGCGCATCAGCTCTCGCAGACAAGATTCTATCCGCGTCAAAGACTTGATTTTCGTGGCTGTTCCCGGCAGGTCACCAAGCTCAATGAAGGAGACCGTGATGACCGGCCCAAAAGCGCTGCCGAACATTCTCGAAATCACCCCTTATAAAGGGGGGCAAAAACTGACGGGTGCGCACAAACTGTCATCCAACGAGAACCCGCTCGGGTGCAGTCCGAAGGCGCAGGCGGCAGTGATCGAGGCCGCAAAGCATATGGAACTCTATCCGGACGGATCAGCCGGTGCCCTGCGAGAAGCGATTGGTGCCAAATATGGCATCGAGCCAGACCGTATCGTCTGCGGTGCCGGATCGGATGAGATTTTCCAGTTGCTTGGTCGCGCATACTTACGCCCAGGCGACAATATTGTGCAGAGCCAGCACGGTTTTCTGGTCTATCGCTTGATCGCGCAACAGGCTGGCGCCGAGACACGCAGCGCGCCGGAAACAGATCTTACGACCAATGTCGACGCGATGATGGAACGGGTCGATGCGAATACGAAAATCGTCTTTTTGGCCAACCCCAACAACCCGACCGGTAGCTATATCCCATATTCCGAGGTGAAGCGGCTACACGCTAACCTGCCTGAGAATGTGTTGCTTGTCCTGGATGGCGCATATGCGGAATATGTTCGCAAGAATGACTATAGCGCTGGAATGGAATTGGCGGGTGAGATGCCCAATGTCCTCGTCACGCGCACATTTTCCAAGATTCACGGCCTCGCCGCTTTGCGACTGGGCTGGGCCTATGGTCCGGAAAACGTGATCGATGCTTTGCATCGGACCCGCGGCCCTTTCAATGTCAGCGCTGTATCGCAAGCCGCCGGCATTGCCGCCATCAATGATGATGTCTTCCAGGCCAAATCAGCAGAGCACAATGATGCTGAACTGATCCGCGTCAAAACAGCGGTGGAGCAAGCCGGTTTCAAAACCTTTCCCAGCGTTGGGAATTTCGTGCTGATTGAGTTTCCGGAAGAAAAAGGCCGCACGAGCGTCGAGGCGGATGCTTTCCTGCGCAATCAGGGCATCGTTATCCGCGATGTGAATGTCTATGGCCTGCCGACATGTCTGCGCGCCTCGATAGGAACGATCGAGCAGAATGATGATTTGATCGCCGCGATTGAAGCATTTGCGAAAAGCTGATGAGTGACGAGGTCTTCGATAAAATTGCCATTATTGGCATTGGCTTGCTGGGGTCTTCCATCGCACATGCCACGCATGCTTATGGCGGTGCAGGTCAGGTGGCGCTCTGGGATATATCTGAAGACGTCCGCACCCGCGCTGCGCGAGTTGTGCATGGTGCGGTTTGCGATACGGTCGAACAAGCGGTCGCGGATGCGGATTGTATCATCCTATGTACGCCAGTCGGCACACTTGCAGATGTGACGCAATCCCTGTCCGGTGTATTGAAGTCGGGTGCCATTCTGACGGATGTTGGATCTGTCAAAGCGAAAGCGGCTGCAGACATGGCAGCGCACTGTCCGGACAGCATTCATCTGGTTCCGGGTCACCCGATTGCCGGAACTGAGAAATCCGGTCCGGAAGCTGGATTTGCCAGCCTGTTTCAGGATGCCTGGCATATTCTGACGCCTTTGACCGAGCAGGGTGATGATTATAATGACGCTGTCACGCGACTGACCCGGTTCTGGCAAGGCCTAGGCGCGCGGGTTGAGACGATGGACCCGGCCCGGCATGATCGAGTGCTCGCGATCACATCGCACCTGCCACACTTGATTGCTTATAATATCGTTTCCACCGCTTATGATATGGAAAGCGTCGAGCAAGGCGAAGTGGTGAAATATTCAGCCGGTGGTTTCCGAGACTTCACTCGGATCGCCGCGTCGGACCCGACCATGTGGCGGGACGTGTTTCTGACCAATAAGGACGCGGTGCTTGAAACGCTTGGCCGTTTCAGTGAAGACCTTGCCGTCTTGCAGCGCGCCATTCGCTGGGGCGATGGCGAGACGCTGATGCGCGAATTCACCCGTGCGCGCGGCATTCGGGAAGCGATCATCGATGCGGGTCTGGACACGGCGGAAGCCGATTTCGGGCGGCGCCACATGGATCCGAATTCAGACAATTGAGTTCAGAATTGAACGGGCGACGCTCCCCTTTAAAACGCCGCCCGTCCGCATGCCATCATAAGACAGCACCTTCGCGGCGTTCCGAGCGCGCCTACGGACGTGCGCATCAGGTTCCGCGGTCGGACGCCTGCAGATTTCAGTGACTGCGATCACCGGGTCTG
>JBCCDZ010000306.1:0-3744 GCA_039030525.1 Pseudomonadota bacterium
ATTCCTGTGTCCGCGTAGAGAGAGACATGGGGACAAGTTCGAACCGGTTCGACGCCTTGCGTTTAGTGCTCGCCAGCATGGTATTCTTGTACCATGCCGTGGTGCTGAGCGGGGTTCACCCAGATACACGGATTGAAGACTATCTGGCGCTGGTTGCGGAACTCTCCATTCAAGGCTTTTTCATCATTTCCGGCGCGCTGGTCTATGGCTCCTGGGAGCGGTCTCGCGGGCTGTCCGATTATGCCGGAAAGCGCGTCAGGCGTTTGTATCCGGCTTATGCGGTGATCATATTGATCCCGGCTGCGATCAGCCTGTTTCTGAGTTTCGGTCAGCCTGGCGCCCTGGCTGAGATTGCTAGCTATCTGGGCGCTAATCTGGTCTTTTTGAACTTCCTGCAGCCTGACCTTCCAGGTCTGTTCGAAGACCAGCGCGTGTCGGTTGTGAATGGCGCTTTGTGGACCCTGAAAATCGAGGTCATGTTCTATTTCCTTGTGCCGGTTCTGGCGTGGATCCTGACCAGGCTCGGGCGCGGTTGGTGGGTGGCGATTGCGGTCTTGGTGGTTGCCGCCTTTGCCTGGCGCGATGTTTCGTTCGCGTCGAACCATCCGCTGAGCGAGCAGGTGGCGCGGCAATTGCCCGGGCAGATGATGTATTTCGCCGCTGGCATGTTTCTGTGGCGGATGTGGAGCGTGTTGCGCGCTCACGCCCGAATAATGCTGCTGATCGGCGCTGTGAGCCTGGCCCTGTCGCTCTGGGTGCCGTCGCTTGAGGCGTTGCGGGTGCTCGGCCTGTTTGGCCTGATCGCAGGAGCCGCTTTTGCGCCCGGACCGCCGCTCAATGCCGCCCGTTGGGGCGATGTCAGCTATGGCGTCTACATCGTGCATTTCCCAGTGGTTCAGGGTCTGGTCGCGGCCGGCCTGTTCAGCGCGCTGGGCTTTGCTGGCGGACTTACGGTATCCGCCTTATTGGTCTTTGCGCTGAGTTATCTATTATGGTGGTGGGTTGAAAAACCGGCACTGCGCCGTGACAGCCATTATCGACAAGTCTCCGAGGAAAGGACTGAAGATTGGCCGAATACGAAACCATCCAACTTGACGCCACACGAGACGGCATAGCCATCCTGACCCTGAACCGGCCAGACCGGCATAATGCCTTTAACAGCCAGGTGATCGAGGAACTGACCGACGCGCTTGAGACGCTGGAAGAGCAGGACACGCTGCGCATGGTCATCCTGCGCGGGGCGGGCAAGAGTTTCTCTGCCGGGGCCGACCTCGAATGGATGAAGGCGGCGCAGCATTGGACCCGTGAGGACAATGAACAAGACGCGCTGGCGCTGGCAGAAATGCTGCGCAAACTTGCAGAACTGCCGCAAATGACCGTCGCCCTCGTGCAAGGCGCGGCCATGGGCGGCGGCGCCGGCCTGGTCGCCGCGTGTGACATTGCGGTGGCCGTCAAAGGCACAAAGTTCAAGTTCAGCGAAGTGCGGCTCGGTCTGACGCCAGCGACCATTTCCCCCTTTGTCATCAATGCGATCGGTCCGCGCTGGGCCAAGGCGCTGTTCGTCACCGCTGAGGGGTTCGACTCCGACTACGCTGAGAAGATTGGTCTGGTGCAATATGTCGTCGATGATTTTGATGGGTTGAGCGGCATGGAAGAGCATATCGCAAGTCTGGCCATGGGCGCGGCGCCGGGCGCCATTCGGGACGCCAAGAATCTGGTCCTGGATTTCGCCGGTGAGCCGTTCAGCGCGACGCTCAGCCGGGAAACGGCCAAGCGGATCGCCGCGCGGCGCACCAGTGATGAAGGCAAAGAAGGATTGTCGGCTTTCCTGGAGAAGCGAAAGCCGGATTGGGCCGACTAGATCAGGCCCTATTCAACCCCGGGGATCATCCCGACGGGAAGACCTAAGCCCCTTAAGAAGGAGATCGACGCCTCGACCGGGTTGATCCCGGTCATCGATTCGATCTGGTTCTGGAACACGAATATGACCACGCCGAGCATGATCGCATAGATCAGAAATTGCATCAGCGATTTCAGGATAAACGCCCCGGCACTGCCTGCGACCAGGCCGACGCCGCCGAGAATCAGGGCGCCCGTGACCGGTGTCAAATCGCTGATATCGGCCGCTTGCGTATAGCCGATATAGCCGCCAACCCCTGCGCCAATCAGGCCGGCAAGGCTGCTGAGGCGGATTCCAGATGCGTAAGCCATACGTTTTCCCCTTACTCTTTTCGCAGCATTAGCTTAGGCGGTAAAAGGAAGATGGGGCAAGGCTAAATGACCAGCTGAACGCCCAGGACAAGACTGAGGGCGGACTTATGATCTCTTCGCTTCTAATCGCCAATCGCGGTGAAATAGCCTGCCGCATCATGCGTACCTGCCGGACGCTCGGCATCCGCAATGTCGCGGTCTATTCGGATGCGGACGCCCAGGCCAAACATGTCCGCGAAGCCGATGAAGCGGTCTGGATCGGCGCGGCGGCGGCAACTGAAAGCTATCTCGATGGTGCCCGGATCATCGCCGCGGCGCAACAGGCGGGCGTCGAAGCGATTCATCCCGGCTATGGCTTCCTGTCCGAGAATGCCGGCTTTGCCCGAGCTGTGATCGAAGCCGGACTGATCTGGGTCGGGCCGAAGCCAGACACGATTGAGTCCATGGGCCTGAAAGACCGCGCCAAAGCCATTGCCGAAGACGCCAACGTGCCGGTCTTGCCGGGCTATCGCGGCGCGGCGCAAGACGCCAAGACCCTGGCCAAGGAAGCCGAGCGGATTGGCTTCCCGCTGCTGATCAAGGCAGTGGCAGGCGGCGGTGGCCGCGGCATCCGCCTGGTCTCGAACGCCGACGAATTGCCAGGCGAGCTGGAAAGCGCTGTGCGCGAAGCCGAGTCGGCGTTTGGCGATGGCCGCGTCATGCTGGAAAAACTGGTCGAACAGCCGCGCCATATTGAAGTCCAGGTGTTCGGCGACAGCCATGGCCATGCGGTCCACCTGTTTGAGCGCGATTGCTCGCTGCAACGGCGCCGCCAGAAAGTCATTGAGGAAGCCCCAGCGCCCGGCATGCCGGAAGACGTCCGCGCCGCGATGTGCGGGGCCGCCGTGCAATTGGCAGAGGCCGTGGGCTATGAAGGCGCTGGCACGGTGGAGTTCATCGTCGATGGCGCCAAGCCGCTGGCGCTCGACACGTTCTGGTTCCTGGAAATGAATACGCGTCTACAGGTTGAGCACCCGGTCACCGAAATGGTCACCGGCACGGATCTGGTCGAATGGCAATTGCGCGTCGCCAGCGGCGAGGCCTTATCGGCCAAGCAGGATGATATCCAATTGCTCGGACATTCGATTGAGGCGCGGATCTGCGCCGAAGACCCGGCGGATGATTTCCGTCCCGGCGCCGGCCTGATCGAAGAGTTTGGCATGCTGGCGGATCCCGACGCGGATTGGATTCGCTGGGAAGCCGGGTTTGAAAGCGGCGACCGGGTGCCGGCCTCATATGATTCCATGATCGCCAAACTGGTCGTCTGGGGCGAGGATCGCGACCTGGCGAATGACCGCCTGATCGACACGCTGGCGCATTTGCAGCTGGTCGGCGTGCCCGGCAATATCGGCTTTCTGCGCCGCTGTGCCATGGCCGATGCCTTCATTGAGGGCAGCCATCACGTCAACTGGATCGCCGATCAGGGCGAGGCGCTGAGCCAACCGCCGGACGCGCATCAGCATGCCTCAGTCATGGCGGTCTGCGATGTCCTGC
>JBCCDZ010000307.1:0-3678 GCA_039030525.1 Pseudomonadota bacterium
CCCCCTCCCGGAGATCAGCCAAACCAAAAAGCCCTCATCCTGAGCATGTCGAAGGACGAGGGCGGGCTTGGAGTTTTGGTCAAAGACCTAGACTTTTTCAGGCTTGCCCTTGCCAGCGGGTTTTGGCTTACGCTTGGCGGGCTTGTCCTCGACATATTTGAAGGTCAGTTCGTCCTTCTTCTTGTCGTGCCCAATCTTCACTGTGCCGCCTTTGGCGAGTTTGCCGAACAATAGCTCTTCCGCCATTGGCTTTTTCACATGTTCAGAGATGACGCGCGCCAATGGTCTGGCACCGAACTCAGCATCGAAGCCACGCTTGGCGAGCCAATCGCGCGCGCCCGCGGCAAGTTCGATCGTGACATTGCGATCCGCCAATTGCACTTCCAGCTGCAGTACGAATTTTTCGACCACACGCTCAATGATTTCCGGGGTCAGGCCGCCGAATGTAATCACCGAGTCGAGACGGTTGCGGAATTCCGGCGTGAACAGACGCTTCAGCGCTTCTTCCTGTTCATCATCCTTGCGTCCGCGACCGAAGCCGATGGAATTCTTCGCGGCATCCGAGGCGCCCGCGTTCGTGGTCATCACAAGAATAACATTGCGGAAGTCGACTTTGCGGCCATTCGCATCGGTCAGCGTGCCATTGTCCATGACTTGCAACAGAACATTGAACAGGTCCGGATGCGCCTTTTCGATCTCATCGAGCAAGACCACACAGTGTGGGTGCTGCATGACCGCATCGGTCAGCAAACCGCCTTCATCATAGCCGACATAGCCGGGAGGCGCCCCGATCAGGCGAGACACAGAATGCCGTTCCATATATTCAGACATATCAAACCGGTGCAATTCGACGCCGAGAATGGACGCCAGCTGGCGCGTCACTTCGGTTTTACCGACGCCGGTTGGACCGGTGAACAGGTAAGAGCCGATGGGCTTATTCGGTTCACGCAATCCAGCGCGCGACAATTTGATGGCGCTGGCGAGCGCACCAATCGCTTCGTCCTGGCCATAGACCACGCGCTTGAGATCGGCTTCCAGCGATTTGATCGCCTGCGCATCGTCTTTCGACACCTGTTTCGGGGGGATGCGGGCAATCTTGGCGACAATGGCCTCAACCTCTTTCACGCCGATGGTTTTGCGGCGCTTGTTTTCGGGCACCAACCATTGCGTTGCACCTGCCTCATCAATGACATCAATGGCTTTGTCCGGCAGCTTGCGATCCGTCATGTAGCGGGACGATAATTCAACCGCCGCGCGGATGGCATCGTTGGTATAACGCAGGCCGTGGAAGTCTTCGAAAGTCGACTTCAGCCCGGTAAGGATTTTCACAGCGTCTTCGACATTTGGTTCGACAACATCGATTTTGCGGAACCGGCGCGAGAGCGCGCGGTCTTTTTCAAAATGCTGCTTATACTCTTTGAACGTGGTCGACCCCATGCAGCGCACGTCACCGTTTTGAAGCGCTGGCTTCAGGAGGTTTGATGCATCCATGGCGCCGCCCGAGGTTGCGCCGGCGCCGATAATTGTATGAATCTCGTCGATGAACAGGATGCCTTTTTCCTGTTCCCCAATTTCTTTCATCACCGCTTTCAGGCGCTCTTCAAAGTCGCCGCGATAGCGCGTGCCTGCGAGCAGGGCGCCCATATCGAGGGCCCAGATCACGGCATCGTTCAATATTTCCGGTACTTCGGCATTGACGATCATGCGCGCCAGGCCTTCGGCGATGGCGGTTTTGCCGACGCCAGGATCACCGACCAGGATTGGATTGTTCTTGGACCGGCGACAAAGCACTTCAATACAGCGCTCAATCTCTAACTGGCGACCGATCAGAGGATCGATTTTGCCTTGCTTGGCTTTTTCATTGAGATTGACGCAATAGGCATCCAGCGCCTCGCTCTGCGGGGCGTTTGGCGGAGTCTCTTCAGCTTCCGCGCCGCGCGGCGTGCTGGGACGGGTCTGCCCTGGTACTTTAGAGACACCATGGCTGACATAATTGACCGCATCATAGCGCGTCATGTCCTGCTCTTGCAGGAAGTAGGTCGCATGGCTTTCGCGTTCAGAGAAGATCGAGATCAGAATGTTCGCGCCTGAAACCTCATCGCGGCCAGAGCTTTCGACATGCAGCACCGCACGCTGAACAACGCGCTGGAAAGCTGCGGTCGGCTGGACGCGGCCAGACGGATTTTCGGTGATCAGGCTGGACAGATCTTCGTCAATATATTGCTCGAGTGCTTGTTTCAGGTCTGGAATGTTGACCTTGCAGGCGGACATAACTTCGACCGCGTCATCATCTTCGGTCAGTGCCAGCAGCAAGTGTTCCAGCGTCGCATATTCATGTTGGCGCTCACCCGCGGCGGTGAGGGCGCGTTCGAGGGCGGATTCGAGACTAGGGGTTAAGCTTGGCATGTTTGAATTCTCCTAGTCCTCTTTTTCCATCGTGCATTGCAGCGGGTGTTCATTACGGCGCGCCATGTCCATGACTTGCGCAACCTTGGTCTCCGCCACTTCATATGTATAGACGCCGCACACGCCGACGCCTTTTTGGTGAACGTGCAACATAATCCGAGTCGCTTGTTCCCGGCTCTTATGGAAGAACCGCTCCAGGATTAGAACGACAAACTCCATCGGCGTATAGTCATCATTTAGAATCAACACGCGATACATGCTCGGCTTCTTGGTCCGAACCCTTGTTTTCGTTGCGATTCCGAGACCGCCATCATCGTCACCACCGGGTCCGATTGGGCCGTGTGGTTCGTTCGGGTCTGAAAGCTTTATGCGGTCAATTCTGATAGACATGGGCTAGAAGATAAGCGTTCCTTTCTGAATGTGTAGACTGACGCTGCGGAGGCCAGGGATCAAGCAGGAATGTGATCAATTTGTAGTCAATGCGCCAATTAATTTTTTGACCCGCTTTTGATTGGCCCCGAGATCGGAATATCCAATGCGTGATCTTGAATAGATGGCCAGCGTCGATGTGCTGTCATCAAGTGGGATGATTTCCACATCAACGTCGTCCTTGAATCGCATGAAGCCGGTCGTGGCGACAAATTTGAGGCGCAGCGCTTCCGCGTCAGATTCAACTTTTCCGAAGCTGCGTTCGGCGGCAATGATTTCGCTGAGTTTGGAAAACAGTCCGCGCCCGGTCATGGAAAAGTCCGGTGGCGCAAAATCGGGTTCGGCGGCGAGGCAATGGTCTTTCGGCGCTGCCAGACACGTATTGGGTTTTGGCGGGCGCTGGAGCGATTTGAAGCTGATATAATTCGTCATAGTTTCGTCTTGCCCGGACTCGGCCGTCTTGTCAGGGGCGAAACAAAAAAACCGGGCCGCGCGGCCCGGTTTTCTCACTCATCGTCGATAAGGTCGATTAAGCGGTTTTGGTGCTCTTGGACGCTTTCTTGGCTTGCTTGGCCAGCGGCGCAAAAGCATCGCGCAAAGTCTCGGTATAAACCTCAGACAATTCGTTGAAGCCTTTGAGATTGTTTTCAAAGGCAGATTTCAAATATTTGGACTGGATACCGAAAGCGTCTTCCAGCGTCCCTGCCTCGGCCAGCTTCTTGCCGGTTTTACAAAGCAAGAGAGGCGAGGAGCCCAAGCCCCCCGCCTCTATGAATTCAACTAACTCACAGTTCAACCTTTAAAGTTGAGCGAAACTAAGCTTAGAGAACAGGCGTAAAGCGC
>JBCCDZ010000308.1:0-3669 GCA_039030525.1 Pseudomonadota bacterium
CAAAGCGATAATGCATCGGATCTCGCGGATCGACCAATATATAGGCCTTCGAATCGAGCGGCGATGTTAGGGTCACTTCTTCAAACGTGCCCGGGGTGGCCCGGTTTTCGATCTTCAGATTAGCGTCACCGCCAAGGTAAAAAACGAGATAATCGCGGTCTTCAATCAACTGGATTCCAAAATCCGCGTCTTCATTGATTTGCGCGCCAGTGCGAAAGCCGACTTCGGTTCTGACGCGGGAGGCGACGGTCAGCGTGTCGGTGATTTCGCCTTCCAGCGACGCCTCGCCGCTGACATCGATGAGCTTGCCAGCTTCGTCGAAGAACAGATCCAGATCCGACTCATCAATCTCAAATGTCGTGTCTTCTTCGAGTTGGATTGAGACTGGACCGTCAATATTGATCCCGCCATCGATATCGGTCACCGTCCCCGTGGTGTTGATATCGTCGCGATCAAAGCGCTCTGGCGCGTTTGCGCCGCCACCACAGGCACTCAGCAACGCAATGGCGCTGGCACCGGCTGTGAGTTTTGCCCATAGGCAAGTCTTCGTCATCGTCATTTTGTGTCCCTCACATTCAAGCTGCGATGTCCCGCTCACCCAAGCGGAGTTTGGATAGTATTCGCGTTGAACCTGGTCAGCCTGCAATGGGACATCGAATTTGGCAACGAAATATCGAGGTCCGCGACGCCAAAAAATGCCGCGTGTGACAACAACGCAGGTGGCAGAATGTGAGGCTATCTTTCATTACTGCCCGTGCGTCGCGGCGCTGATTTCGGCGTAACACTGCTACAGAGCGTCACTCTTGCCGTGGGGATAGTACTTGGGATTACGCACAATTCGCTTAAATGGGAGGAACTTGAAAAGGATCGTACATGTTCACTGGTCTGGTCACCGATATTGGCACCGTTCGCAAGGCGGAAGACCGAAACGGCTTACGCCGTTTTGAAGTCTCGTGTGCATATCCGGTCGAAAGCATCGAAATGGGCGCCTCCATCATGCATGCAGGCGTATGTCTCACGGTTGTGGACTTCGGCGCTCAAGGTGACGGCAGCTGGTTTGCCGTTGAGGCTGTCCCTGAGACGCTATCGCTGACCGTGCTTGGTGATTGGCAAGAGGGCAGCGAGATCAATCTCGAACAGAGCCTGAAACTTGGCCAAGAACTGGGCGGACATTTCGTCTTTGGGCATGTCGATGGTATCGGCGAAATTATTTCGGTTGAACCTGAGGGCCAGAGTTATCGGATCACCATCCGACCCCCAACGGAAATCGTGAAATATTTTGCCAAGAAAGGGTCGACCGCGATTAACGGCGTCTCCCTCACGATCGCCGAAGCCTTGCCCAATGGTGACTTTCAGGTCGCGATCATTCCGCACACCTGGGACGTGACGACTCTGCGCGAATTACAGCCAGGATCTCGGGTTAACCTTGAGATCGACATGCTGGCGCGGTACGTCGCTCGCATGATCGGCGCGGATGCGCCAGAACCGCATGATCCGCAAGGAGCCAAAAATGGCTGAAGACTTCTCCGCCGCGATTTCCAGCATTGATGAGATCATTGAAGATGCGCGCAATGGCAAAATGTACATTCTGGTCGATGCCGAGGATCGCGAAAATGAAGGCGATCTGATCATCCCGGCCAGTTTCGGGACTCCGGAAGCGGTCAACTTCATGGCGAAATTCGGCCGCGGTCTGATCTGTCTGGCGATGACGGGCGAACGTGGTCGGGCGCTCAGTTTGGATATGATGGCGCGCGAAAATCGCGAAAGCATGGGCACGGCGTTCACCGTTTCGATTGAAGCCAAAGAGGGCGTCACCACAGGCATCTCTGCGCATGATCGCAGCCACACTGTCCAGGTTGCGATCGATCCCATGTGCGATGCCGACGACATTGTCTCACCCGGCCACGTCTTTCCATTGATCGCCAAGGATGGTGGCACGCTCGTTCGCGCCGGGCACACCGAGGCGGCGGTGGATATTTCACGCATGGCAGGCTTGTTCCCGGCAGGCGTCATTTGCGAAATCATGAATGATGATGGCTCCATGGCGCGCTTGCCCGAGCTTGTTTCCTTCGCCCAGTTGCATGGGCTCAAAATCGGCACGATTGCTGACCTGATCGAGTATCGCCGCAATCATGACCGATATCTCGAGAGACGGGTCGAAGCGGACCTGGAAAGTGCTTATGGTGCCGGATTCACAACGGTAATTTTCCGCAATACCATCGATGGCAGCGAGCATATTGCGATTGTGCATGGCGACATCGAGCGCGACAGCACGACGATTGTCCGCGTCCACCGCACCGATGTCTTGTCAGACATTCTAGGCGAAAAAGGCCCGCGCGAAGGATTGGTCGAGCGGGCGATGAAGATCATTGCAGATGCCGTCGAACCGGGCGTGGTCGTATTCGTCAACACGATGCGACCGAATGCGCTGGCGGAACGCCTGGGCATGAAATCGTCTGATCCCAAAGACACCCATGCGCCATTGCGCGAATATGGCGTCGGCGCGCAAATCCTGCGGGAGCTGGGCGTACGCAAAATGATCTATCTCTCCGACACCGAACCCACTCGCGTGGCCGGCCTCGACGGCTATGGCCTGACGATTGAAGGCTGGCGACCCCTCTCAGACAAGGACTAAGACCGATGCACCGTATATTGATCGTCAATTCCCCATATTACGCCCACATCTCGGAAGAGCTGGAAAAAGGTGCGCGAGAAGCATTGGAAGCCTCGGGCGAGCCGTGTGAGATTGAATCCATTATGGTGCCTGGTGCATTTGAAGTGCCCGGCGCAATCGCGATGGCGGCAGATAGCGCACGCTATGACGGCTATATCGCGCTCGGCTGTGTTATTCGGGGTGAGACGACACATTATGATTATGTTTGCGGTGAGAGCGCCCGTGGCTTGATGTTCCTAACCACGGATCGACGCCTCGCCATCGGCTATGGCATCGTCACGGTTGAGAATGAAGCTCAAGCTCTGGCGCGGGCAGAACGCACGCAGAAGAATAAAGGCAAGGACGCCGCCTTGGCCTGCCTTGAAATGCTGAAACTGCGCAAGAATTTCGTTCGTTAGCCGGATAATCGCAAAACGCAGCCCGAACGCCTAAAAGGGCATGGCTTTTTCCGGCCACTGGTGGCAAAGGACCGGCGATGAGCGAACAAAAAATTCCATTTGAAGTGATCCGAGCACGTCGGGCAGGCGCGCGTCTGGCCGCGGTGCAAGCGCTTTATCAAATGGAACAGACGGGACAAAGCGGCAAAGCTGCGATCCGCGATTTGATGGATGACCGTCTCGGTCTGGGCCCGGATGAAGATCCGGTCGAAGAAGCCGATCCGGACCTGTTCAAAGCCATCGTAAATGCCACGATTGAGCACCAGGCCACAGTCGATAAATCCATCCTGGCGCGGCTTTCAAAGGGCTGGAAGCTCTCCCGACTGGATTCGACAACACGTTCGATCCTGCGTGCAGCAGTCGCAGAGCTTGTGGCGCATCAGGACTTGTCCCGGCGCATCCTGCTCGACGAATATGTGTCGCTCGCGCACGACTTTTTTGACAAGACGGAAGCGAATTTCGTCAATGCCGTACTCGACAATGTGTCCAAGGACTTGCGGCCAGAGGAAGCATAGGTCTTAGTCCATGACGGAGGCCTGATGCGCGAATCTGACTGGA